>CALLME010000188.1 GCA_938007945.1 uncultured Caulobacterales bacterium | reverse complement strand
CGCAGATTCTGTTGATTGCACCTAATTTTTATGACTATAACGATGCCAAATAAGTGGGCGCGCTACGTGAGCGAGACACATTATCTGTCTTTATAGAATTTGATAAAAATTGTCGTTGGCGCATATATCAATTGTAGCCATGGCTGCGCGTGGCGAGGCGCTAACGATGAGCGCACTATAGCCGCCAAATCTGGCTTGTTGACATTGTGGATAGCGGCAATGGTCTACGCAATATGTATAGCGGCAATGGCCTATGCAATTGCGCTTATATTGCTACTCATTTGCCGTATCGTGCTTTAGCGCTTAGCGCTTAGCACTTTGACGCGGGCAGGCGTATACTGTCGCCCAAGCGGATGTTGAAATCAGCGCCCAAGCTATTCATGGCCTTAATCTCATCAATTGAACTGCAAAGTTTGCGGGCAAAGCTATAAACCGTATCGCCTGCAACCACTTCACGTTGTGTGCCAAGCGTGAAGCTCTGCTCTGCGCGTGGCATCATCACGGGCGAGCGCGCGCTGTAGATTTCCGCATGGCGCGCTGACGGTGCGGGCAGGGCGGACTCAAACGGTTCTGTCACAGGTACAGATTGACCCAAGAGAGCAGTTGAAGAAGGTGCGGGCGCAGAGGATGCAGGCGCAGACCGTGTGGATTGCGCGACTTCCCATTCTGGCGTCATAGCCGGCTCATAGCTCCAACCGCTTTCCGCGTTTTTCATCGCTTCATAGCCTGGTGTCCCGTAGCTGTCTGGCATCGCTTGCTCGGTGGGCGAGACAATCGTTATTTCCGTGCGGTCTGTGGCGTAAAGCGTTTGAGGCTGCGGGGCGTAAGGCGCAGCAACATGCGCCGTTGTCTGTGTGATGGCGACAGAGCTCGGCTCACATCCTGGCGTATGCTGCGCATTTTGCTGGATACAAGCGGCATTTACGCGAGAATAGCTTGGGCCTGCTTGTGTGGTCGTCGCATAGCTTGTGGCGCTATATGCGGCTTGAGAATGATAGCTTATTTCAACAGGCTGCTGCTGGAAAACGACATTCTGCGTTTGTGCGGGGAGTGTGTTTGAGGCATAAGTGGTGCCTTGTGTCGCGCCCTGCGTCGTTGCGTAAGGGGAGTCGCCTTTATATTTTGTGCTATATTGATATTGCGGATTTTCCTGCGCTGTGGCGCATGCCGTCAGAATTATCGCAGCAGTCGACAGGGCGAAGGTTTTACGAGCAGACATAAGGCTCTCCATTAAGTGTCGCAGACAGAAATGCCTGAGGTGGACTTTGACGCAATGATGCAAAAACATGGCTAATAAAGCCTTAATAGTCCTGTTATTTTATTGAAATAGCCCGCTTTTTAGGAAGTTTAGCAGCTCTGGCACTGGCTATGCATTGACCCTCAATCAGCGCGTTCCTATATGAACGCCAATACAAATTTATCATGATAAATTGACCAAGAGGGAAATCTTATGAACATTGTCACGAAACCAGTTGAGTACAAAGACGGCGACCAGAGATGCGTGGGCTACCTCGCATGGGATGAGAGTTTCGCCGATCCAAAGCCTTGTGTTTTGATCAATCACGCCTGGGGCGGGCTTGATAACTTTGCGCAAGGCAAAGCCGTTGAAATGGCAGCACAGGGCTATGTCGGCTTCGCTCTTGATAATTACGGCGACGGCGTTCAGCCCGACACAATTGATGAGAAAATGGCCATGATGGGGCCACTCAAAGAAGATCGTGCCGTTCTGCTTAAGCGCCTCAAGGCAGGCTATAAAGCCGCCGCTGCGTTAGAGCAGGTGGACGAGAGCCATATGGCGGCGATGGGCTTTTGCTTTGGCGGCCTTTGCACGCTGGACATGGCGCGCGCAGGGATGGATCTGAAAGCGGCCATCTCTTTCCACGGTCTGCTTGACGCCCCCGAAGGCGCCAAGACGAAGAAAATCAAGTCCAAAGTCCTCGTCGCTCATGGTTGGGACGACCCGATGGCCCCGCCAGAACATGTGACGGCGCTCGGCGAAGAACTCACGGCAGCGAAATGCGACTGGCAACTCCATGCCTATGGCCAGACAAGCCACGCCTTCACCGTACCCGAGGCATCTGATAAAAAGAACGGCTTGATGTATAATGAAGACAGCGCCCGCCGCGCGACCCTCGCCTCGCAAGACCTCTTGCAAGAAGTCTTTGCGATGCACGGGGCCGTCGTCGCGAGCTAGGCGAAGCTGAATTAGACCGAGAAGCGCGTCCTCAGCGGCGCGCTTTTTTGTTGGATTAGGTGCTTTACGGCTGGAGTGGAGGCTTAGCGGACATTAATAGATATCTTCTTTGAGACTCTTTTAGTTAATTCACTCAATGCGTCTCCACTGAACTTCACGTAAAATAGGTAATTCGTTGTAAGTTAGATGTTGCAATCATTAATCATATTGAAACTCTATGCTGCTAAGTATTTTTGGGAGTATTAGAGTTTTTCTGGCGCTTGACTAAAGGGACGCATCATGAAGATATTAAAATTTATTTTGGCGGCGCCAATGGTTATGCTGATATCACCTACAATCTCAGCAGGTCCAGCATCCGTTGATATTCGTGTTACCGCCTCTGTGCCTGTATCATGTTCGGCAAGTTTAGATCGAAATGTTGTTGAGATTTCAGCGAATTCTTTCAAAATTGGGCAGTTAAACAGATTTTGTAACACGCCCCATATGGTCACCGTCGGCACAGTTAGCGGAATTGACGGCACCGTGCATCTCGAAGGGCAATCAGCCTCTACGATTACAGGGCAAGCTGTCGTCAACCCGCTTTCAAGCGCAAAGCGCGGACGTGCTGATATTTTTCTATCAGGCGTAACGAGATCTGAAGCTGATAATATTGCGCGCTCTTTAAGCGTCACATTATCTCCGGCCGGGATTTAAGTCTTACCTTGCACTTATGCGGAACGTCAGGACGTCCGAGTAATTTCCAGCAGGTACATTTTTTCCGAAGTCGCTCAATCTTATTGTAAGCGGGTTCGTACGCCCGTTTTTCTTTGGTGAGGCATAGCCATTGAGCACGGAGGCTAAAGACAAATCCAAATCTTGGCGGTTTAAACGCACGCCATAAGGTATTTCTCCTTCATCATATTCATGCTGTAGCGCTCCTGAGTTTTCAGAGCTAACTCTTATGCTGACCGGCGCATTAGCGCGGATTTGAAGTCCTAATTTGCGCGTCTCATTAGGCGTTAACTCACCCAGATCCAAAACGGCCTTTTGGCGAGCGGACCCTGAGCCAGAGGTGTTTTCAGAGGAAACCAGATGCCCGATACCTGTAAAATTGGCTTGCAAGCTTGGGCGGATATTCGCGCCTACCCGAATAGTCATTGAATCAAGAAGGCTTAAGGCCTGGCTCTGAATATTCAGGTTTAGATCGGCTATATAAGTGCCCGCAGGCAAGTTTTGCAGACGATCAATGACCATATACATGTCGAGCGTATGGGAGCTTTGCGCTGGGACTCGCAGCGCAAATTGGTTCTGGGCTTGCGTACCGGCTTGAAAGAGGACTTGAGACGTTTCTCGGGCCGAAAATATGCCATAGCTCATCTTCTCTCCGGCCAGACCTAAAAGATGTCCATCCCCATCAACTGCGTCAACGGATATGTTGCCTATGCAAGCCTCATCGCCATCATTACGTAACCGCAGCGTTATTTTCTGTGGCCGCGCTTCACGATCAACGCTGCTATAGTCTTCAAACCTCATTTGATTTGCGCTCTCGAGAGAAAGCTCGCAGGCTTGAGGAGAAGCCGCGGCCCCCGCCATTATGGCTAAGCTCGGTAATACTATTTTTGAAAAATATTTAAGCATAAGTCTCACCCTTTATTCAGTTATGTCGACACGTATTTCGCCAATATTGACGAGTGAGTCCCCATCTTTAGTGATTACAATATCTTGTTTATAGTTCGGCTCGGTCAGCAATATTAATGTATAGCTTCCCGGAACAAGACCCGTCGCGGCCAGTCGCCCATTGCGGTTTGTGAAAGCAAGAATTGGGTCAGATGCCGGCCTATCCTTACTTTCAAGACGGCCACCAACAAAGGGTATGGCTTCTCCGGTAAGCTTATTTACAACTTGACCAATCATCGTGAACGACGCGCCGGAACCTATTTGGACTTTATAGCCTGCATTGAGTGGGGGTTTGACATTAAACTGCCCCTCGCCAAGGTCATAACCAACCGGTAAGTCTTCGACATCGTAATAGACAGAGCGTTCTGAAAAAGGATTAATCTCAGCGGCCAGTGCAGGTCCAAGCGCCCCTGATGCGGATGAGTGCCCACCCTCTGTGGGGTCAATATATACTTTCTTACCTGCCAATGATTTATGTTGACTGACAATGGCGAAAGACTCTCCAATTGGACGCCCCAGAGCTATCGCACCATCCGCGAAAGCGATCGAACTACGTATACTTGCGCGGCTAACCTGACGTGTTTGATCGTTCGCTCCGAAATTGGTCGATACGTCATGCCGTGCAAAAGCTTCAAATCTGTTACCGATATAAAAGGCATCTCCATTTAATGAGTAGCTATTCGTGTCAAAATTAGAGAGTGCGCCGACACTGTAATTCAGAGACCCCACAACGGGAGTCGCACTACGGCTATACTCAATTTGCGCCTCATTACGTAGCGTATCGTAGCGCGCCCGAACATCATGATTGCGTCCTGGTCTCCAAGTAAGCTGGAAATTTGCACCTGTTTCCCTGTCAAACTGACTACGAATATGTCTTACAAAGACACCCGCTGAAAATTGCGGCGTAAAGGTGTAGTTAACACCGCCAATAACATTATAGGTATCGCGACGATCACCATAAGATGAAATGTAATTCGCATTGGCCGTCGCACTCCACCTGTTTTGCGATAGTTGGAGGCCACCATTGAGGTTAAACTTCGTCGTTTGCTGGCCGCCTGTAAAACCCTCTAAGACATCGCCAAAGTCTGCCCCAACTCCACCAGTTGGCACCTCATCGGCATTAAGTGTTGAAGCCGGGAGCACAGAGAACTTCCTGGAATTATAACGACCACCCAATGTAGCATTCCATCGGGTCTGACCCTCGGCGCCGAAAAAACCTGTCGCATTGAAGGCCGCATCTGCAGCGAAACCGCTGCCTAAGTTTTTTCGTTCACTGGCAGAAAGTCCAACGCGGAACACGCCAAGAGATGTGGCCCAGAGTGCAGACCCGCCGCCATTAAGGCCAGTTGAGTCAGCTTGAATATCGGCCCCAAGGGTCATGGATTTAGAAACGCCCCCACGGATAAAGGCCGTTACAACGGGATCATCGGTATAATCTATTCCGTTTTCATCAAACTGCGAACGAACACCGCCGGCAATGGAATAGTCCCAAATTCCTTCTTCCAACAGACCGAAATCAAAGAAGTTACGGTCAGAAATGATGCGCTCCCGCCCTAGATCATCTCTGATAACAATATCAACCAAGTTTGACCCTTGAACGAGCGGTAAATCACGCACATCGTAACGCCCGGGTCGTAAGAATATTTCCCGCTGCGTAATCCCATTAATACGAATTTCAACAGTTGAGGGCCGCTCAAGCTCGAAGCCTGTTTGAGAGGTCGGGCGGAAGAGACGGTTCGGTTCTAAGTCAAAAAATCTTTCAACGGATATACCCGCAATTGACGGGACAGTTTGCAGATTATCACCGCGAGGACGTAAGTCACCGGCCGTAATGCGCATAAGCCTTGGAAAGACATCATAAATAAGTTGGGTTTCGTCCCGCGTGAAATCAAATCCATTACGGGTGTCGAAACTTTGCCGAGATAAGAAAGCGACGCCTTTCAAACCCCCGACACGGCCGCCCACATCTATTGTCCCGAAAGGAGATAAGTTATTATCCGAAGCAGGGTCTTCATTATCCCATAAATATTCTGCACTGATTATAGGCGTAACAAAGAAAGAAATATTCGCAGGTTCTTCCAATACTTGCGTTCGCTCCCGTTCTTCAACGCCGAGCTTCAGAACTTTGACATCCCGTGAATCGTTGGATGAAACGATTTCAATTTGCTGTAACTGGGGGTTATAGTTGAAAGTCACACCTTCAATCGAGAAAGTCCCAATTTCCAAAAAGCCATCAATTGCCGAGGCCTCTATGGCTGTCAGAGTTGGAGACGTGAAGTCAGGCGATACGAGCTCAATAAATTTACCAACTGGCAGAAGGACTCGATCTCCAATAACGCGAACAGAGAGTTCGCCGAGATACCGCTCATCCAATAGCAATGGCAATCCGATTTCAAAGGCTGGTACATCCCTTTTTGGTTTATTGATTGGCTCTGGTGCTGTTCTCTCTTTTGGTTCTACAATTGGAACCAAAGTCTTCCCCACTTGTCCTTCAGAAATTATCTTATCTTCTTCATTATCAGAGCGGGATGTAGCTTGATCAGAAACTTGCGCATATTGCGATATGGCTTGCGCCTTAATAGCTGCGGGCACTTTGGGGGGAAGCACAGGCGGCCCGCCGACCTGAGACCCAGAGGACAAGACTGCGCTTGGTTCGCTCGCCCTGTATTCTGAATTCCATTTAAGAATTTCTTCCATGCTTAGAGGTGTTGTATCCTCAACATTCGTGGCTTCATTTGCGAAGACTGCTCCGCCATAGCCTAAATAGGCTGCGGACGCCGTTAGTAACAATATGCGTTTCATTATCTTGCCCCTGCCTAATCAAACTTAGCGCCGAGCTTTAACTTTGAACGATAAGTTTGATGGCTTTGTGCCTTCGGGAAGGGGGAGCTTAAATGTCCGCGTGGACTTCGGCTGTAGCAGTACTACAGATACGGATTTGAGAACTTCATCAACACTCCAATCATCAAAGGTTAGGCTTGATCCGTCTTGTTGAGTTCCGTTAAGCGTATATTCTTGGTCTTGAAGATATAAATAACGATTACCGTCATTGCGTAACGTCAGTTGCGCAGCAGGCACGATTTTATCTTCCATTACCTCTCTGGGTTCCCCCTCATCATCATTTTCATAACGTCCGGTGGGAACTTTAATCGTCATCTGACTCAATTTTGCGTCAACAGCGACGGGCTTGGGTTCCGCCTTACGCGGAATTACATGCACGGCGGCATCGAAAGCAAATACGACTTGAACACGGGCGCCTTCGCCGTCACTCTCTCCAAGGTCTACGGGTAGTTGACGAATTGATACATAATAGGACTTAGATTCCGTCATCGTTTTATCAATCGGCTGCAAACGAAATACTTGCGTACTGTTTGGCGGAATCACAGTTTGTGGCGGAAATATTATGAAGGCGTCATCGGCTTCGCGGCGCGTCTGCACACCTGTAGCATCCACCAACCTTTCTTTAACATACACTTCAACGGGTGCATCGTTATCGGAAATATTATTCACACGGATAGCCGCACTTTGCCCTGGACGGATTTCCAGAAAGAGTGGCTCTACACCTAAGGAATTGGCAAAAGCGAAATTAGAGGTAAATAGAGTGGCCAAAATAATAGCCACTCCCACCAAGATTTTAATAATAAATAGACGCATGATTCTCCCCCGAGATTGATGCATTTAGTAAAAAGTCAACTGGCAGACTTCACTGCCAGTTGACCAACGACTTTAGACGCCTTGTGGTGTCAATGTGACAGTAAGTGTGTCTTCATATGTACCACCCAAGAGAGGCTGGCTCTCTGCAATAGTATCAAAGACAACACGAACATTGTTGCGGTTTTGGGCTGGAATAGTTCCAACAGAAACCGGTGTGCCAGCTAGCAAAGCAGGATTGCCTGTGTCAGCACTCAAGCCTTCGCTTGGAATGAACGCGCTGTAGTCAAGACCCGCTGAGAAGCCAGGGTTTGCGCCTGAAGTTTTATCAACTTCACTTGCATCGGTTGGCTCATTTGCAGGGTTAGTTGCTTGAATAAGCATGTAACCATTTTCAGACTCGAAAGTGACTTCTGAAGGCTGGTTGCAAAAAACGTCCGCACGAATTGACTGACGCTCCGCTTGACCACGACGACCGAGGTCACCGAAAAGAACAGCATTTTGACCTAGATCGACAACACATTCGCAAGCACGCTCGCCAGTGAAATCGAGTTCAGCTGATGCTGGCTCGTCTGCAAAAGCAGTTGTTGGCAAAGCCATCATGGCTGCCGTTGATACGCCTAAGGCGATTAGTTTGAGTTTCATAGTTTTACTCCATAGTATTAAAGGGATCACGCCCCATCATTCAGGCCCACAAATGCAGACCCCCTAAAAATCGTACTTATCGTGACAGTGTCACACTAAGAACGACCACCCCTGCCACCTTCTCCGGTGACACGAATTTCGATTACGTCGCCATAGTTCCCGCCAATTAGCGGAGCCTCCGGAGACCAATTAAACTGTAGTTTTCCACGAGCGTGATAAGGTATCACCCCAGTAGATCCGCCAAGGGGCGTATTGACGACATCTTGACTGCTCACATGAATCGGATGCGCCCCGTCCACGCCCACGGAAAACTCGAGCTCATAAGGCACACGTTCTGTGAACCCCGGGCTCGTCTCAAGGCTCTGCCAACTCTCATGAAGCAGAGCGCCATTTTGGGATTTAATTCTTACAGCAAGCCGCTGATTACAATTTACATCAAAACCAACGCGGGCAGATCCTGCGCCATCGGTAAGTGTCTGATGTACATCATTCGTGTCGAGATGTAGGGAGCAATGCGGTTTAATATACCCCTTTATACCCAAATCAAGCGTTGTCGTTGACTGAGTATGCTGAGGTTTGGAATATGCACTCTGCGCCCCAGTATAACTACCAGCTGACGCTAAGCCAAACGATCCCGCTCCCGCCAAAAGGCAGGTTGAAATAAAGATGCGCATACGCGCCCCCGATTATGCCGTAACCAAGCGGAATTACCCTCTCGTTACAAATATATGCGGATTTTGGTTTTCGCCCCAGTGCCGCGCCCATATAGGAACAAAAATTCCTATAAGTAAACTGAAGCACAAATATAAAAAAGGGTCAACAGAAAAGTTAATTAATCCTTAAAATTAAATTTTAACAATAAATTCAATGAGTTAAATGATTTAAATGTGCAAATAAAGCTCCCCCAAGACGAGAATTATATATTTAATATATGCGTGAAAGAAGTGTTTATCTTCTTTTTTGAACAGAGAAATTTGACAAAATTGTGTAATCAAACCTCTTTTCCCAATATATTTAAAGGAGAATTCTATGACCTATGAATGGTCCTTATACTTTAGTCTCTTTTTGGCTTTCTGGACCGCCATAATAGGTGGCGCATTTTCCGCCTTTTCAGAGTTTATGCGGAGTTTATTATGAAAGCCCTTCTGAGGACTGTGCCTGCAGGAGGAATAGAAGCCATGCAGCATATCAATTGAACGGTGATAAAAACCCAATTTGTTGCGAGTATTTTGTCGGTCGCTCTCTTATCCGTTTTATTTGCTATCTATAGTTTGTTTGCCTTCACTGGTTCGGCTCTGGTTACGATCATTCTAGCCACCATTGTTTATATTCCATCCGTCTTTCTAATGACCATGTTTGGGAGCGTACCAATGAATAATAAACTCGAGGCACTAGAATACATCTCTTTTGAAGCAGAGGTTTATTGGAAACATTATGGACGCATCTGGACTCGGCTCAATCATGTTCGCTCATTAGGCAGTATTCCGAAAGCCGGGCTTTATGTCATTGCTGCAGTTGCGCTCATAACGCGTCGGCAAGTCTGATTAAATCTTATCAGAGCGAATGGACGAACATCATGACGATTGTAAAAGAGATAATGGACGATTTTTTGTGAGAATTGGGTTTGAACGACGTGAGTTAGAGGTCAGTAAGTGCCGAGGACAGCTCTACGCTGGATTGATTTAAATGTTCGGCCTAGCTTATGCTTTCTTGCTTATGATCGCGCTGAGCAATGTCTGCAACGGGGATTTACCTTCCCACACCCGACACCCTTTTTTTATCTGTTGGACGTTTCCATCCGAGCGTTCAGAGTTTGATTATGAGTCATATTTAGCGATTGATGCCCGTTTTAACCCTCATCCTAAGAACGTATGCCATAGTCCTCCTGTTTCTGGTCGACGAAACGGGTAAGACGTTACTCTAGCGCGTCTTTGACCCTTTGGGCTGTTTCACTTTTATTTGGCTGCCACTTGATTGGTAGTGAGCGATGGTGTCTGGGCTATTCAGACGTCTCCGTTTCACCCCACTTGAATCTCTTCTACAATCGCCCTAGACGGTGCGCAGTTTAACTGAGCACTCTTATGGCTATTTCTGAACATACGCGTCGTCGCGTTTTTGCGATTATTTCTCACCCTGATGCGGGTAAGACGACGCTGACGGAAAATATGCTTTATGCGGCGGGCGCGATCCACCAAGCGGGGGTCGTGGCGGCGCGCGGCAAGGTGCGGCGCACGCAATCTGACTGGATGAAGATTGAGCAAGAGCGCGGGATTTCTGTCAGCTCATCTGTGATGACGTTTGAGCATATGGACCTCATCTTTAACCTGCTCGATACACCAGGCCATGAGGATTTCTCTGAAGATACTTATAGAACCTTAACCGCGGCCGATTGCGCCGTTATGGTATTGGACGTCGCCAAAGGTATTGAGCCGCAGACGCTCAAGCTGTTTGAGGTTTGTCGCCTGCGCGACATTCCGATTATTACGTTCGTCAATAAAATGGACCGCGAAGGGCGCGAAACATTTGATGTGCTGTCAGAGATTGAGGATAAGCTCGCGCTGGATGTTGTGCCGATGCAGTGGCCCGCCGCGAGCGGTCGCCGTTTTAAAGGCGTGGCTGATCTTAAGACGGATATGTTTTATCAATTCATTCGCCCAGACGAGGACGGCGATACGGGGGCAGGGGCACCGCAACTGCCGATGGACGGACCAGAGATTGAAACGCTGTTTAACGATAGCGAACTGCTCGAAGAGTTTCGCGAAATGGTCGAACTCGCCAAGGAATACGGCGAATTTAACATGCAGTCCTTCCGCGAAGGGCATTTAACACCTGTTTATTTTGGTTCGGCCCTGCGTAAATTTGGCGTCAAAGAGCTTATCGACGCGCTCGCCGAACTTGTGCCAGGCCCGCAGGTGGAAGCGGCGAAAAAGAACGGCCAAGAGGTCGACATTGCGCCGACCGATAGCGAAGTCACAGGCTTTATCTTTAAGGTGCAGGCGAATATGGACCTCAACCACCGAGATCGCGTCGGCTTCCTGCGCCTCTGTTCGGGTGAGTTTAAGCGCGGCATGCGCCTGAAGACGGCGGACGGCAAAGCTATATCGGTGCACAATCCGATGATGTTCTTTGCCCAAGACCGTGAGCTCGCGGACAACGCCTTTGCGGGGGATGTAATTGGGATTCCCAACCATGGTAGCTTGCGTGTTGGGGATAGCCTTTCGACATCTGGCAAAATCCGTTTTGCGGGTATTCCGAACTTTGCGCCTGAAATTCTGCGCCGTGCGCGCACGGTTGATCCGCTTAAGGCGAAACATTTGCGTAAAGCGCTTGAGAGTCTTGCCGAAGAAGGTGTCACGCAACTTTTCCGTCCGGCCTTTGGCGCAGATATGATTGTCGGCGCAGTTGGGCAGCTGCAAATTGAGGTGATGGCGGACCGTATGAAAAATGAATACGGGCTAGACGTGCTGTTCGAAATGCCGCCCTATCAAATCGCGCGCTGGATTGCGGCGGATGATGACGCGTTGATTGAGGACTTCATTGCCAAGAACCGTAACAATACAGGTACTGACCTCGACGGTGCGCCTGTTTATCTTGCCAAATCGGGTTGGGATATTTCCTATGCGCAGGAAAAAAACCCGAAACTCCGGTTCCTCTCGACGAAAGAGCGTATTTAAGCCCGCTTTCATCTGACAGAGCCGATATTTAAGTCTTAATGAAGCGCTTAAATTGCCCTCTTTTCGGAAGATAGCTGTGTGCCAATTTGAGAAAATATGGCCTCATAAAGAAAAAAAATGCAGTTTTTTCAATTTATTTTGAAGTTTTTTGAGCGCGCTAGTCTTCGATATTACTCGACTTTTCGTTCATGAATAATATGTATTGAGCAGTATAGTTTTAAGTATAACTATATTTTAATCACGTATAAATCTTAAAGTAATACATATTTACTTGTTTTAATACAAATAAAACTTGATTAACCTTTACAGGCTTTAACCTTATATTTATTCGACGCGAACAAGTTCAGTTTATGAATGTGAGACGGACTTAAGTCTGCGGCGTTCAAACCGAAGGATTGTCCGTCGGTAATAGGTGAAAAATAGGGAGGCAGATATGGCCTTTACAGATGTAGAAGTAACAGAAGCAAAAGCTGCAATCATTGCAGGCGCACAACCCGAGGATCTTTTCCGCTTGGGCTTAATTTATTCGACAGATGTCGAAGAGCGTGGTCCAGATTTCGTTGAAGCGCATAAGTGGTTCAACCTCGCGGCGATGATGGGCAGCATGCCTGCCAAAGCGTATCGCGAAGAAATCAAGCTTGAAATGAGCAATGAAGACGTGACGCTCGCACAACGCGCGGCACGTGGATGGCTCAAAGAGAACCGCGAGTTGCTCGAAACAGCAAAGCAGGCCGCTTAAAGCGATAGATGAAATTTTAGCGTGCCTTTGGGGCGCGTGTTCTGCTTGCGCTAAAGTCTGCGAGTTAGAGTTGCCGCATTTTAAACAGATTGCTTTGTATAAGTTAGTATCTTGATTTTAGAAGCTGCGCTACGCGCAGTTTTGCGATGAAACTGTTTAGGGCTTAAAAAGCCACACCAAAACTGTGCGGGTTTTAAGGGCTTTAATGTGAGCGATTTAAATCGCTAAGGCGAAACAACTGTTGTGCCGCCATTATTGGCGCCAAACTGATAGCTCAGATTGAAGTCAACGGGTAAGGCGGAGCGGAAATTGCCCATCCAAGCGCCAATCTCGGCGAGGCTATTGCGCGGTACAAAGATGATATCGCCGCGGCGTAGCTGCATATTGTCGTTATATTCGCGAATATTGCGCATGCCGTTCTTTAGATTCACAACGCGCATCATCATGCCGCCATTTGGCGCACGGCGCATCACTGCGACGCTGCCTGTTTTAGCTGTAGGCCGTAGACCGCCCGCGAGAAGTACAGCTTCCATAACTCCAACAGGGCCCGGCATAGCATAAGTGCCTTGCGCGCCGACTTCACCCCCGACGAAAATCTGCTGCGGGCTATAGGCACGCGGCGTCACTGCAATTTTTGGATTGCGGAGCAGTTTCGCTAGTTCTGCTGAAAGCGCGCCTTCAACGTAGGTAAACGTCCGACCCGCAGCCATAATAGGCGGCACATTTGGCATCACGATACGGCCGTCTGGGCCAACAGTCAGCGTACGAGACAATTCCGGCGCGCTGGGCACAACGATATCGAGTTGATCGCCAGGATAGAGCGTATATTGCGGCTCATAATCTATCCATTGCTGGAACTGCTGCCCATATGGTGCAGGCGGTGGCGGCATTTGATAGGCCAGTTGCTTACGTCCTGTCAGCTTATCACCCCAATTCTTATAAGCGGGGTTTTTAGGCTGTGGGATGAGATTTGAAATGCCTTGCTTGAGCCCCGTGCGTCGCGGGCCGTGATAATTTGCGGGCAGACCATAATAACGACCCATTTGGGCGCCGTGTGGAACGGGCATGATATTCACATTGCGCATCTGTTGTGGAGCCAAGTGATTCGGCAGATGATTCGTCTGGGGGGCGCCGTAACGCCCTCCCGCATGGCTTGTGCCCGCCAAAAGAACTGAGGAGAGGCCCGAAATCGCCAGAATAGCTGTAATTTTGCGTAATTTGGTCATTTTCAGGTCCCTTGGACAATTAAATTCAAACAAATGTGGTTTTTTTCATAGTTAACAAGAATGGATAACGAAAAATTAAAATTTAGGTATTCAAGTGTATTAACTATGTTTTTTAAAGGGTTGCCCTATGGCCTTTCTCGGTCGGAATAAGTCGAATACGCATGAAGTAAAGTCTCAAAGGCCTGGAAAAACACCGCGCCCTCCAAGGATGTCACGCAAAGAAAAGAAGGCGGCGGCGGCGGCGGCGAGAGCTGCGAGCGCGATGAGCGCGGCGGCAACCGACACTTATTCGACACAAGAGGAGCGCGTTTTTCACACGACGCAGACGCACAACACCGCCTATGAACCTCGCATGGGCGATTTGACGGTAGGTGATTATGCCAACGGCATGCCGCGTATTCGCTTGGGTGAATTTTTCAACTCTTTCGCGCGACAGCTTAAGTGGCTCGTGCCTTTATTTCTGATTGGCACAGTCGGCGCGTGGTTCCTAACCAAAGATTTTAAGCGCACTTATAGTGGCGAAGGCCGCGTCCTTGTTCAGCTTGGCGATGAATACGTGTATGAATCTGTGACGTCAAAACAGGCGCAAGGCTTGCAGCTTACACCTGACCATATCGTTCAAAACGAAGTTGGCATTATGAAGAACGCCGACATCATTGAACAAGTCGTCGGGGAGGCCAAAGAAAAATACGGTTTACAGCGCTTCTCTAAAGACGCAGCGGAAAAAGAAAAATCTGCGGCGCTGTCGGGTTCCTCGCAAGAAAAAACGGACGCGCTCGTCGACCTCTTTAAGGAGGTTGAAGACAGCTATGTTGTAATGCCAAAACCGAAATCATCCATTGTTGATCTCACTTATAAACACGAAGACCCTGAAATCGCGGTCTATATGCTCAATACATTTATCGAGAAATATCTCGACGCGCGTAAAGCTCTTTTTGTTGAAGGCTCTAGCGATATTATCTCAGAGCGCCGTCGTGCCACAGATGACCAGCTTCGTGCCAATGAACGTGCAATCGCGAAATTTTTGCGGAGTAACGGTGTTTCTGATTTTGACAGCGAACGCGGTGGTGTGACCAAGCGGACGGAAGAGCTTCGTACACAGCTTAATACGCTGCGCGGCGAGATGACAGAGACAGAGCGGGCGCTTTCCACCGTGGAACAGCAGCTTCGTGCGATACCAGAGCAGATCGACCTGTATGTTGATGACCGCGCGTCACAACGTATCGCCCAAGCCGAGCTTGAGCTTAAGCAACTTCTCGCGAAATATCTCCCAGGGAGTCCACCAGTCCGCCAAAAAGAGGCAGAGCTGAATGAACTCAAATCTATCCTGACAACAAATGCTGGCAAAGCCGCAGGTGGACGTCGCGTCGGACCTAACCCTGTCTTCCAATCCACGCTTCAAAACCGCAATTCGCTTCAGTCACGCGCGGATAGTCTGCGTGAAAAAGAATATGTGCTGCAACGCCAACTTGATGCGGCTGACGCCAAAGTGCGCCGCATGCAAGATATCAGCCCGACATATGCCAACCTCCTGCGCGAACGGGATACGCTTGATGAGCGTCTGAAAAACTATACTGCGAAAGAGCAAGAAGCGCTGGTTAATCAAGAGCAAGCTGAAAGCAGCAGCGAAAATGTCCGCGTTATCTCTTACGCGACACGTCCGCGCAAAGGCCGCAATATGCGTCTCGTCATGTTCGCGCTGGCCACTGCGGGGTGGGGCTTTACGCTCTTCATTCTCGCAATGATGAAGGTCTTCCTTGATCCAAAGCTCTACGCCAGTGCGCCTGCGACAACGACGCAAAGCCGCTATGGTCGCCGCGAAATCGACAATACAGGCCGTCAAGATTATGAGCAGCCCTATCAGCAGCCCGTATATGCGCCGCCGATAATCCCTGAGAGTGTGCCTCAACCCGCGACAGCCTTTGCAGCGACGCCTTATGCCGCGACGGGATATGCCGAACCAAGCTATGAAGACCCTTACGCGGCGCAAGGACAAGCTTATGCTGATCCAAACGCCGCCTATACTGAACCTGGCTATCAAGCGCCAGTCTATGCGGCGCAGAGCTATGGTAATACCGCAGCAGATATCTATGCTAACCCTTATGCACAAGCCTTGCACGGAGAACCTGCTGCGCCTGTTAAGACGGACATGACCGTTCTGGGCACCGTGCCGACGCAGCCCGCGTAAATTTATGCTTCGCGTTGGACGCGGGGTACATTTCTCCCTAAAAGAGAATAAAGTTTAGGGATTCGCGCGTAGATGATTGATGCCAACCATCCATTACAATCTGTCTTAGCTTCGCTCTGCGCGCCGCAGCGCGGGGACGGGCGCGCGCCTGTCATCGCTGTTACAGCCACAGATACAGGCGTCGGCACAAGCTATGTCGCACGTATGCTGAGCCTCCTTGCCGCGCAACATTACGCCCCATACGGACAGCGCGTGGCTCTCGTCGATATGGACATTTCAAAGCAAAGCCAAATGTTGTTTTTCAACGAGGCTGCCGCGCAATACGGCGATATTCAAGGGCCGTTTGACGCAACTTTCGGCGAAGACCCCTATTGGCAAGTTAGCCCTGACGGGATGGATGAATTTGGACGGCGCAAGTCGGCAGCGCTATACGGTGGGCTTAACTTGGTTGGGCAAACGGGTCTTGCGGTGACAGAGTTCCGATGGTCTGAGATTAAAGACGGGCAGTCTGTACATATTCGGGCAGCGCGCAATTACTGGCATGCGCTACGCGATCAGTTCGCACTTGTTATCGTTGATACACCAGCCTTTGACCGCGCGGATACGGCTTTGACCGTTATACCAGAGGCGGATAAGACGGTCATCGTTTGCGCGCCCGACACGGCGGGTCTTCCGTCGCAGCGCGAGCTTTCAAATAAGATTGAGGCAGAGCAGGGGCGTTGTGCGGGCCTTGTCGTTAATGAAGGACCTGCGCGGGCGCAGAGCCAGTTAGCCTAACTCTAGCTGCTCAGCCTTAACTTGTCTGGGCTGTCGGGGCATTGGCTCCGTAAAGACGCGGACTAAAACCGTCAAACCAGAGAATTTTTCCAACAGCTTGTGATAGCCTCGCATAAGAGGTGATGGCGTCATCTCGTTTGGCAAGACGTCTAAATGCGTATTGCGCGCCGTAAATGACAGCTTGCACCACACCCACAGCCATCCATTTCATGACGCCAAACGCGCCTGCAAGACCCTTATCTGCGGCCTCCTGCGTCGGGCCTTGCCCAAAGGCGAAGTTGCGTGTCCAGACATAGGCGGGTGTGCTGCGATGGGGCGGGATATGCTCAACGGCTTTGGCTTTCGTTGTCCACCCAATGTTTGGATTTTGTGACAGCACATGGGCGAACATAGCGTCATCCTCACCGCCCACTTCATTGAGCGCGGGGTCAAATGCGGGGGTTGGCAGCGAACACTGACCAAGATCGATCAAGCACCCGCCCGTACCAAATAATTTATCAATATGGCCGTCTTTAAAATCGCCAGTGCGAGAAAATAACGGCTGCATATAGGGGTAAAGCGGGTCATCACCTTCGGGCATTACGGCTTCAACGGGGCCAAAAACAACGGCGCTAGAATAAAGATCTGCGGCTTGGGCAAGTTCAAAGGCCCAATCAGACGCAACTTCCATATCGTCATCTAGGAAGATAAGAAATCGACCCTGTGTGAGCTCTAGAGCGCCATTACGCGCGTTAGATACACCGGGCTCTGGCACATGGGTGTAGACAATCTTGACCTCTGGATGGGCGGCAATGATGGCGTGTACCGTATCATTGGCGCTCGCCGCGGGGTCGTTATCGGCAACAATAATCTCAAAACTGTAGTGTTTAGTGTCTTGCTTAATCGCACTGCTCAGCGCGCGTTTGATATCGTCAGGACGCTTATATGTCGGCACCACGATAGAGATGTCGCGCTTGAAATTTGTTTGGCCTGTCATGAGCTTGCCTTTAGTTTTTGTATAGCATCTGCGATTGTTAAAACCTCAGCACCGCGCGCTTTTACGGCCGATATGACGGCGTCTATTTCTTCGGGCGTACAGCCCCACTGCGTCGGACTATTTTGGATGTCATGTGTGAAAAGCGTAAGCCATGCATTATCGGGCAAGGTCTCAATCTGCTTGATAAGTGTTTTAAAGTCTTCGCCCGAAAAAAGTGGTGTGGAATTTATCTGATTGAGATCTGCCCTGCCGACCATCGCGCCAGAGCTTATTCCGCGCAGCCCGTCATAATCGCTTGCGAGTTGCGTTTTAAGGCGGCTGAGTGTTTGTCCAAAGGGATAGGCAAATGTGCGGCTTGGAGGCAGGCCCATATCTTCAAATGCGGCCCGGTTAGTTTCTATGTCTTGCATCGCTTCTGAAAATGGGATTTCGGATAGATCAATATGCGAATAGCTATGACCGCCAATTTCATGACCTGACGTGTGCGCGGTAATCACATCGGTCTTACTCATTTGCTCGCCGTGATGATTGATCGTCCCAAGTAAGCCAGATGAGATATATATCGTACTTTTCCAGTTATGCGCATCGAGCTTAGATAGGCCATTCTCGACAACCGATTTCGGACAATCATCGAACGAAAAGCTGATAATCGGACGGTCTAAATTAAACCGCACTATGCGACGACCCCGTAGTGGTGTGAGGCGACGTGCAATCCGTTTTGGCAGAGACTTAGACGGCTCGTAAACTGTGACGCTGGCCATCATATCAGATTTCCGCATACCAACTGGCGCGCCAGAGTTTGAGTGCAAGTACACGCAGGCGCACGGGCAGGGCGTGGAATTTCACCATAGCGCGCATCAATGGCCGCATTGTCCTGTGCAGCGGCAGTTTACGCAGCTTATTTGTCAGGCGGTAAAGTGTGAGCGTCTGCGCCAATTCGGGATGCAGCGATGTAAAGCGCTTATAATTTTGCGCGCTATCTTTAAAGCGCTTTAAAAGCGTGTCGTCAGACTCAAGCCCAAGATGTAGCGCCGTATTATCCGCGTGAATAAGCCTGTAACGTGTCGCGACACGTGCAGCCCATTCGCTATCCTCCCATCCCCATCCAACAAAACCGTCATCAAACGGCTCGGATAAAAGCACTGATTTGCGCACGCAAAGATTTGACGTTGCAACATATTGCGGGCCAGCCGCTTGGCGTTCTGAGAGCTCAAGACAGTCAGAGACTTCGGAGAGGGCGCGGTGGAGTTCTTCCTCTCGCGTGACATCTTTGGGTACAGTAAAGCCGCCGAAAATAATGTCCGCCACTTCGGCCTTAATTAATTTAAGATAATTCGACAGAAAAGCGTCAGAGCCTGGTCGCATATCGGCATCAAGGAAGAGCACCCACGGGGCACGCGCTTTTTCTTGCAGCGTATTGCGGGCCGTCGCACGGCCTCTATTTTCTTCTGCGATGATAAGCGCGGCGGGCGTCTGCGCCTCTTTCACCTGTGCAGCCAAGGTTGAACAAATTACGGGGTCAAGCGTGCCGTCGTCATAGATGAGTACTTCAACACCCCGTAGCTTTGACGCTTGAGCAAGGAGTAGATCAAGCAACTCTGACGGGTTATCGCGGTAGAATGGGATAAGCACAGACAGAGTCGGCATTTTGCGACTTTGCGACCGAATTGTTGTGATAGGTGGCGGGGTCATTTTGCGACCTCTGCGATGTCAGATGACTTCATTGTGCGAATCTTCTGTATGATGTCGATGATGATTTTGCGGCACCCTGCGGCATTGGTCGCGAAGGCCACGAAAAGGTAGATGCTCGCGCCCACGCCAGCTTTAATAATCAGCTTCACGACGTCCAGCATGTCGGCGGGGAAGGGCAAAGCGAGCACCACTGCTGCCATTAAAGCACAAGCGGCGCTGACTTCGAAAAAGGCGCGTGTCGGGATAGGCAGGGGATAATAGCGGCGGCCCAAGACCAGCGCGATTATGAGACCAAGACCGTAGGCTGCGACGGTCGCATAAACCGCGCCCATTAATCCAAAAATCGGGATGAGCCAGATGTTCATGCCGATATTCAAAAGAACTGGCGGCACCATCGCCCAGACGAACATATCCGTCTTGCCCGAGAGCATAAAGGCGCGGTGAGCATAATAGCTGACCATGCCATTGAGCACGCCTGCAAAAGCAATGAGCGGCATGATTTTCACCGCACCTTCGCGCACACCTTCGCCTAGAATAAACCCAACCTCTTCTGCTACAAGCGCCATGCCTGTGGCAGCGGGCAGGGAGATAAATAGTAGTAGCGCGCCGTAATTGCGGATAATATCTTTGGATTTCTCAAGACCTTCTTTTTCGAGCGCCGTCACCGCCATTGGTGTTGCGGCCATGCCAAGCCAAACGAATAAAATATCAAGTGATCGATTAGCAAAGTTATAGCTCGCGGAATATTCACCGGCGGCCGCGTCGCCCATCATAGCTTTAATGATATACATATCACCAGAGGCGAGGGCGTAGGTTAGAAGAAGAGAGATCGAAATTGGAAAGCCGTATTTGAAATAGGTTTTCAGCTTTTCAGTCTGCCGTTTCCCGCCGCGCATTTTCTTCATCATAAATGGCAGGTCAAAAAGAAGGAGTGTAATGGAGGCCACCATGAGACCCACAAACGGCCCTTGCTCGCGCAGAGGCGTGGCGAGAATTACAACAATTCCGACAATAAAGCTTAGCAATAAATGCGAGGAGAATGTCGCGCTGTAACGTGTAATACGGTGGGCTGCTTTATGTGCTTCTGTGCCCAGATTTAAAATCATCTGGAAACACGTCGATGTAATCGCAAAGGC
>CALLME010000187.1 GCA_938007945.1 uncultured Caulobacterales bacterium | reverse complement strand
CTCTGGTGTAGAGGCTGCGCGCGACAGCACTGTGCGCGCGGATGTCGGTGTTGACGTAAATGCATCCGCTCAACCGACGGGTGGGCAAGGCGGCGCAACTGTGGCTCCATCAGGGACATCAGTTCAAAGCAATTTCAATATTAATTCGCTAGACCTGCAAAGAGAAGGAAAGGTCGCGCGTAGGACTTGCGAAGATCGGGGCTATCAACTTTACATGCGCGGTCTATCACAGATAAAACTAGGTAAACTCGAAGACGCAAAAGACTCTTTACAACGCGCTGTCGTCCTTAGGAAATCAATATATGATGCCTATTTCCGATTGTCTCTTCTTGAATATCAAGAAGGTAATATGAAAGCGGCCAAGCGCAATTATAAGCGTCTCAAAAGCCTGCAAGCCAAGTGCCGTAAGTGTGAGTCTGAAGAGGAAATCAACGCACAAGTCGCCTATTTGCAAAATACACTCGGCTAGCCAAGTGACAGTTTATACTGCATCATAAAATTGACGGCGTAAGCTTTTGCGATAAAGTCGTTTCAAAATCGAAACAGGGAAAAAATTATGTTAAAAACTACCATTTATGCTTTTTCTTTCGCGGCTGTGTTAGCTGTAACGTCCGCGTCTGTTTGCCATGCGCAGAGCGCAGACGATATCGCAATACAAGAAGCACTTGTCGCCCTCGATGCTTCGCTACCAGGTAAACTCATCAATAACCCCTATGACATCAAATGGCGCACGGATGGGTCTGATAAGAAAGAAAAAATCGTCAAATCTAATGGGGCGCCAGGCGGCACGGCGTATAGTGTCACAGTTAAGAAGAAAAAGAAAAATCATTGGGATACGGCGACTCGTATTCCTATGACGACAGATATACCTAAAGGCGACACTATTCTCGTCTCGTTTTGGGCACGCGCGGCCAAACCTCAAAAAGGGAAAGACACAGGCCCTATTGTCGTTGCATTACAGCGGAATGTTGAGCCTTACGACTCTATTGTCGAAGAAAGTATTGACCTTGGAAAAGAGTGGAAACTCTATAGCGTTGCAGGCACAGCGGGACGAGATTACTCCGCAAAAAGGACAAATCTGAATTTCAACCTCGCAAAAGCGAAGCAGACTATCGAGTTTGGACAGTTTTATGTCATGAATCTCGGCCCAAACGCCGACGCTAGTAAGTATATGAAATAATTTAAAATGAGAGCTCGTTACGTCATTTGCAGTTTGGCCGTTGCCTCGCTTTTGGTGGGCGGTATTGCCCTGCCCGTCTTCGCACAAACGCAGGACACGACTGTAAAAACGTCTCAATCAGATACGCGCAATCACTTTGTTAAAAAGCGCTATTCCATCAATGGCGAATGGTCTGTTGAACAAGTCGAAGATATTACACAAATCCGTTTTTCCGAAGATTTTAAAACTAAGGGCGGACCTGATTTAAAAGTCTTCATTTCTAAGTCTCCTATCGGTGAAATTGATAGCAAAACGGCTCTTACTTCTTCTCGCAGCATTGGAGTTTTAAAAGCTAAGTCTGGCGCTCAATTATATACAATCCCCGAAGATGTGGACCTCGATGACTACAAAAGCGTAATAATTCATTGTGAAGCGTTCTCAGTACTTTGGGGTGGATTTGATTTGCCAGACAGCACGTCTGGCGACGCGACCAAGACGCCTTAATGCTGGATATAACGCGGCTCATTTCACACCGTTTTCGGGGATTTTCTGAAATTGAGAACACCGTTGCGGGCTTAAATGCTGCGATGACATTTGGGGTTCAGCTTTTAGAATTTGACATACGTGTAACGCGCTGCGGCACGCCCCTGATTTATCACGATGAATTTGCACTAGATAAGCAGGGCCGCCGTCACTTGATTTGCGACGTCATGGCGAAAAACTTGAATGAACTCGGCGGACGATTTGCCTCCATGCCGACAGCAGAAGATCTGCTCAATGCAGCCGCGAAACATTCCAACCAATCCGCGCGACTCTTGATTGATATTAAAGACGCTGGATTTGAGACTGAAATCCATGCGCTCGTCATGGCGGCGGGGCTTGGGGAACGCGTAAATTACGTGTCTTGGGTACCAGAGGCTCTGTATCAGATACATGATATTGCACCTCACGTCCCGCTCTGCCTGTCCCATTGGTGCCGCTCGCCTGATGCTTTCACACGCAAAATCCACACGGTTCATATGGCGAAGAATGGGTGTATTCCTCGCACGTCATTTAGCTATGTGCACGGGGACCGCAGTGGTTATTTTGTTGATGGCCCATTGAAAGGTGACCTATTGGAGATACTTAAAGCCACGAAGGGCTCTGTCTTTGTGCCGCAAAATATGGTGAGCGCAGAACTTGTGGCTTATTATCACGCTAACGCTCTCGACGTGTCGACATTTTCTTATATTAACTGGCCAAGTATCATGGCCGCAGACAAATCTATGAACATCGACTTGTATTTTATTGATAACAAACACGTTTTTGACGATCTACTCTAAGCTATCTTAAAAACGACGCCTCCAATAAGGTTCGAAACTCTTTATCGCGCCAGTTTGTCACGCAACACGCATATTTTTGGCTGATGACTTGCAAGACTGCAAAACTTCATTCACTTTGTGAGCTTGGATAAAGACGAGGCCCAGATGAGTATATTACTGACAGAAGACCACGGCGCAGTTCGCGTACTCACGCTCAATCGCCCTGAAAAAATGAACGCTTATAATGTAGAGCTTCACAACGCACTCAACGATGCCATTCAAAAGGCCGATGATAATCCAGATGTGCGTGTGATTGTCGTTACTGGTTCAGGCAAAGCTTTCTGTGCTGGCGCAGATATTTCACAAGGCTTTACGGGTGCAGGGCTCGCCGATTCCGCTATTGTCAAAGACGGCGTTGAAAGAGATTTTGGCGGTATATTAGCGCTCACCATTTTTGAATGTGATACACCAATCATCGGCGCAATCAATGGTGTCGCCGTTGGTGTTGGTGCAACGATGACCTTGCCCATGGATATAAAAATCGCGTCCGATAAAACGCGAATGGGTTTTCCGTTTGCCAGGCGCGGTATCGTCTTTGATGCGGCCTCAAGTTGGTTTCTGCCGCGCATAGTGGGCTGGGCGAAAGCGCAAGAACTCATCGTGCGGGGCCATATATTTAACGCCCAAACCGCGTATGGAATTGGCCTTGTGAGTGAAGTGGTTGCGAAAGAGAAAGTCTTGGACCGCGCCATGGAAATCGCTCAAGACATTGCTCAAAATTGTTCGCCAACCAGCATGGCGAATAATAAACGCCTTCTTCGCGCGAGCCAACTTGACACAAATCCGTCTGGCGGCGGGGCCATGGGCGCGCATATGGCAGAGAGCGTCCTGCTCAACGAAGCCTTCGTTAGTGCGGATTGTCATGAAGGCGTCACGGCCTTCCTTGAAAAACGCTCCCCTAACTTTGTGCCTTACAGTCGCTCACACCCCAAGGACTAAAGATGCAAGACGCAACAGAAGTAAAAGGCTATGACTATGTTATTGCGGGCGGCGGCTCGGCGGGGTGTACTTTAGCGGCACGTCTTTCTGAAGACCCGAACGTTACCGTCTGCCTCATCGAAGCGGGCGGCACGCATAAGCATTGGTCGGTT
>CALLME010000186.1 GCA_938007945.1 uncultured Caulobacterales bacterium | reverse complement strand
CACCCCCGCTGGATATACCAACTTCCAAACGGCGATGTACTTGTCGCTGAAAGCAATTCACCGCCCAAAGACATTGACACAGGTCTAATGGGCTGGATTCAGAAAAAAGTTATGGCCAAAGCGGGTGCGGGCGTACCTAGCGCAAACAGGATCACTCTTTTGCGTGACGCAGATGGCGACGGCGTGGCGGAACTCAAAACACCGTTTATGACGGATTTATACTCGCCGTTTGGCATGAGCCTTGTCGACGAGACGTTTTATATCGCCAATGCCGATGCCATCGTCAGCGTACCCTACCAAGACGGACAAACCGCTATAACGGCGACGCCTCAGCAAATCTTCGCTCTGCCAGGCGGGCCGCGAAATCACCACTGGACCAAAAGCCTCATCGCCTCGCCTGACGGCACAAAACTTTATGCAGGTGTAGGCTCCAATTCTAATATTGGCGAGAACGGCATGGATGAAGAGCAAGGCCGCGCCGCAATCTGGGAAGTTGATATAGCCACGGGTCAAGGCCGCCTTTTTGGTGAGGGCTTGCGCAACCCTGTTGGTATGGATTTCGACGGGGCGACTGGGAAGCTCTACACAGTTGTCAATGAGCGCGACGAACTCGGCAATAATCTCGTGCCAGACTACCTGACTTCGGTGCAGGACGGCGGATTTTACGGCTGGCCTTACAGCTATTTTGGCCAGACTGTTGATGTGCGCGTAGAGCCTGCGCGCCCTGACATGGTCGCAAAAGCAATCAAACCAGATTACGCGCTCGGATCTCACACAGCGTCGCTCGGGCTTGATATTTCAGAGGGCGAAGCGAACGGCGTGGCGAAAGCCTTCGGGCGCGGTGCCTTTATTGGCCAACACGGCTCATGGAACCGCAAACCTCGCAGCGGCTATAAAGTCATTTTTGTACCATTTGACGCAGCAGGCCCAAATGGCGAGCCGCGTGACGTGCTGACAGGGTTTCTGGACGGTGACAAAGCGCGCGGACGTCCTGTCGGTGTTATTCTCGACCAAGATGGCGGGCTACTCGTAGCGGATGATGTGGGCAATCGTATTTGGCGTGTCGCGCCTTAGTAGATACTGTTCCGAAATAATCGATTAATTGGGAATAACTGGCCCCATGTCCTGCACATCTACAGGCTCCACTGGCACGGGTGTTGTTACAGAGCTATGTCCTGGTAAGGTCGTGTAATCTGGCTCTACATAGACTGGCTGCGGCGCAGGTGGCGGGGCGACAACAGGTTCAGGCTCAAATACTTGTACAGGCTCAGCCGTGCGAACAGGCACAGGGGCTTGCGTCGTTTTACAAGCCGACAGCGCAGCGATTAAAACCAAAGCCGACAATTTCAGTGTGCTCACGTCTGACATATTCCTAGCTCCTCACATCCCCGCATAAATTAGCTCCAATCAATTAGACTATTCTTAAAGCCTTAATAATTTGCGATGTCCCTTTGCAAATTTATGGCGTGTGAATTACTAAGGGGTATGACTCAAATAACACCCATACTCACCGCGCGCGATTGGACGGATAATATGCCGTGGATTGATCGCCCTAGCGCAGATATTGACGGCTACGTCGATGCCTTACCAAAACGGCCAAATTATGACTTGCGGCAAAAATTACATGATTGGCGTAGTCGCGGCGTCGTCATTTTTGAGCGTGAGGTAAGCCACCGTTTAATTGACGACATGTTGAGTGACATCAATTATCTTCAAACGCATTTTAAAGACTATGATATTGGCGTTGAGATAAAAGGTGAGCAAATGACGGCGAACGCTTTGGATGAATTTCCAGAGAGCATGACCCGCGTTAAGCTTAATCACCTGCACTGCTACTCGCGTGCCGCTGCGGAAATCAGCCTGTCGCATAATGTTCAGGATTTTTTATCCCATATTTTTCAAAGCCCCGCCGCGGTCTTGCAATCTTTAACTTTTTGGCGCGGTAGCGAGCAACCCACACACATTGATTATCCTTATGTCAATCAGCAGAAAAAACTGCCCTATATGGCGGCGTCTTGGACTGCGCTCGAATCAATAAAGCGCGGCTCTGGTCCCTTGCTCTATTTTCCTGGCGGACATAAGGTTGAGACATCAGGGTTTTATGATTGGGGCGACGGCGCTATAACGATGGGCGAAGCGTCAACGGGAACACCACTCCAATTTGCGGATTATCTCGACAAAAAAATGGCAGAGAAGGGCATTGAGCCCGAAGTGTTTTATCCAAAAAAAGGCGACGTTCTGATTTGGCACGCTAACCTTCCCCATCAAGGTACAGCCGTTAAAAAACATAAGCTGACGCGCAAAAGCTATGTCACACATTTCACCTCCACGGAACACGTGCCTGATTGGCTAAAAAACGAAAGCTATGCTGACGGGCCCGTGGGAACATTTCTGAATGGCGCAGCAGCCTATGTTGAACCGTCTATGTATAATTCAAAGAAATTGCCCAGCTGGGACAAAGACTACCTTACCCCCAAAGCCGGAGACCTATTTAGCCGTCTCAAAGACACTTTAAATCGTTAGGTTCACATTTTAAAATGCTTAGAAAGGCGCAAGCCTTGTGCTTGGTAATGGCTGCCGTTTTGACCATAAAGTGAGGTTGGTGTCTGGGCCATGGCTTCAAAGACAAGCTTAGCCACAGGCTGTCCATCGCGAAGGATAAACGGCACATCCCGCCCGCGGACTTCGAGCACAGCGCGAGAGCCTGCCCCGCCAACAGCTGCCACGCCAAAGCCTGGGTCAAAAAAGCCTGCGTAATGCGCACGAAATTCACCAATCTCTGGCGCAATCGGAGCCATTTCTGCGGCCATATTTTCAGGGATCATCACAGATTCTTTAGACGCCAAAATATAAAATTCTTCAGGGTCGAGGATAAAGCTACCGCCCCGCCCCTCAATCGGTTCCCAGTAATCACGTGCGGCATGGCCACCCACGTGGGCGACATCCACAAGCCCGCTATGACGTTTAGCACGGTAACCCACAATGCCGTCACCTTTTAGGTCGATACTGACGGTTTGCGTTTCCAAAATTGAGATAGGTCCACGCCGAAACCGCAACTGCACGAGACGGTCGCCTGGCCGTACCAATATTGAAAACGTGCGAGGTGCAATCTCCACGTAAAGCGGCCCGCTATACCCAGGGGGAACAGCATCAAAGGCTTCCCCGCCATCTGTGATTACGCGGGTGAAAACATCAAGCCGCCCCGTTGAGCTTTTGGGATTCGCGGCGGCGGATAAATCAGCAGGCAGATTGAGCGCCTCTTGCAGCGGCACCAAGTACACACAGCCAGTCTCAAGCACGGCTCCATCTGACAGGTCCACCTTGTGCATAACAACATCGTCAAAATCATCTCTGACCTTACGCCCCGCCCCTGGCAGATAGCTTGCGCGGAGGCGGTAAGCGATATGGCCCAGACGCAAATCAAGGCTTGCGGGTTGGATTTGCGTGGGGTGTGTGTCCGTCGCACCAATGGACGTCTCAGCCGACACAGCGTCGCTATCGATAAGCTGCAGTATCGCCTGCTCGGGTAAAATGCCGTTCTTAACGCTCATAAGGGTGTCCGCACACTAATTCAGACTGCTGTCTAAGGCAGGAGGCTCGCCTCACGCAAGAGTAACTGCGCAAAATATGCGCTGACTGGGTTAAGGGCTTGCCCCGACGCGAGCCATGCGTCAATAAGGTCATGAGAGAGACAACCGACGCCGCGTATAGACGGCCAAGTTGATGAGAGAGGCGGAAATCATGAACACTTTTGAACGACGGACACACGACGTTATTGTCCGGGTTGAATCTGACTATCTTGATGACCAATCTTCCCCATCCGAGTCGCGCTTCATCTGGGCCTACACAGTCGAGATTGAAAACCAAACAGATAAAGACCTCACCGTAGTTGAGCGCTGCTGGCAAATCGCAGATAGTCGTGGCCAAGTCCAAAATGTGCGCGGCGCAGGCGTCGTCGGAGAGCAACCTGTTGTGCGCCCTGGCGAGACGTTCCGCTATACAAGCGGCGCGCCGCTCTCTGCGCCCTCTGGTATGATGCTTGGTAATTACGCCATGCAAACACCCGAAGGCGACCGCTTTAACGTCGATATTCCACCTTTCCTGCTCGACAGCCCGCATGAAGGTTTGGTGCTGAATTAGACTTCTAAGCTAGCTTTAAGTCGTTTTCGCTTAAATCGCCTTCATCATATGCACCACAACACCGTGGGTCATAACCTCCTCTTCAGTGATGACAAAGCCGCGCGCTTCGTAAATCGCAATATTCTTCGCCATGAGCTTATTCGTGTAAAGTGTGAGGCTTGTCTTGCCTTCCCGCATGGCGAGATCACGCGCGAAATCGAGGAGCGCTCTGCCGTATCCCTGCCCTTGAAACGCTCGCGCGACGGCGATGTTTTCAATCCGGAGGCTATCGCCGCGCGGCTGTGTTTGAATGAGGGCGGCTAGCCCTGCGTCTGCGTCAATTACGTCAAAACGGTGGTCTAAGAACGCTGCGTCATAATCTGCGGTCATAGGCAGCGGCTCTCTCCCCAGCTTAGCGACCCAAGGCTGATAGGCGGCGCGTGTGAGCGCGCGCACGGCGTCCATTTCATGGGCGCGGGCACGCCTTATCTGTATATCCGTCTTTCTGCTCATTGCGCCCAGCCTCGCAGCCTGTTATGGCCGCGTCAATAATCTATGGAGAGTTCCCATGAAAATGAACGGCAATGAAATTCGCCAAGGCAATATTATAAAGCACCAAGACACGCTCTGGCTTGCGGTGAAATGTAATGCCGTGAAACCTGGTAAAGGCGGGGCGTTTAATCAGGTCGAGCTGAAAAACCTGCTCGACGGACGTAAGCTGAATGAGCGTTTTCGCGCGGCTGAAACAGTTGAGAAAGTGCGCCTTGATCAAAAGCCGCATACTTACCTTTACCCCGAAGGCGATATGCTCGTGTTTATGAACGCTGAGACCTATGAGCAAATCCATCTGCAAGCTGAATTTGTCGGCAGCAAGGCGGACTATCTCACCGACGGTATGGAAGTCGAAGTGGAATTTTACGAAGAACGCCCCATCAGCATTTCTATCCCAGAACAAATCGTGCTCGAAATCCAAGATACAGAGCCTGTCGTCAAAGGCCAAACGGCCGCCAATAGCTATAAGCCTGCGACGCTGGTCAACGGTGTGCGCACAACGGTCCCGCCATTCGTGGGCTTAGGTGAGCGCATTGTCGTGAATACTGAAGACGGCTCTTACGTAAAGCGCGCGGATTAATTTGTCATGCGTTGGGTCGTGACATTTATTCTGATGGCGGTGGTCTTTGGCCTTGGCACAGAATTTTTGACCAGCCTGCGCACGGGCGAATATTCTTATAAACTTGCCGCCATACGCGGCCTCGTATTTGCAGTGCCCGTCACGGCCTTTACCTATTACCAAGACAAACGGAAAACGAAATAATGGCAGGTGAATTTGTACCCGGGCTTTCGCCCCTAATGACAGTGATGCAAAACGCAGCGCGTAAAGCGTCGCGTTCGCTGCTGCGTGATTTTGGCGAGGTCGAGCACCTCCAAGTCTCACGCAAGGGCCCTGCGGATTTTGTCTCCAA
>CALLME010000185.1 GCA_938007945.1 uncultured Caulobacterales bacterium | reverse complement strand
ATCGACATGAGGTCTTGCACCGCAATTGAATCAGACAGGACTAAGCGGTCGGCTCCTGCTACAGCCACGCCGCATTGTTTGAGGTTTCGTATAACAGCATTAAAAAATGGCCCCGTGCGGCGGCGCACAAGAATAAGAATATCACCCGCCTCTACGGGGCGCACAATTTCTTGATCGGGCCCAGACGGCATTTTTTTTATTATCGCGACGGGTTCTTTGTTTTTAATCCAATCATGAATTTGCTTAGCGATTTCGCGCGCAAGTGCCTCTCTAGAACTATCGGCGGCCACAGCATCAAGCGGTTCAGGCTTCCACGGCTCTTCCCCATCAGTCCGTTCTGGCGCAGGTGAGAGTGGCCAAAACTCAACATATCCCGGCGCGTTACGTTTAGCGGTATGACGGAGTAGATCAGAGGCGGGCGGCGCTACCTCTGAGCTAAACATGTTTTGCAGGCCGTGGTCATCGACAAAAATCTGATCCACAAAGCGCAAAATATCGGGTGAAGATCGAAACGACATGCGCATCCGAATACCGCTAAAGGCGCTTTGCGCGGACTCGTGCTTCGTCCGCGTGATAAATAATTCAGGGTCCGCGCCTTGAAAGGAATAAATGGACTGTTTCTCATCCCCCACGGCAAACATGGTACGTGGGTAAGGCGTATGTCTGTCTTGGTCATGGGTGAACATATCGCGAAAAACATCGACAATATCCCATTGCGCTTGCGACGTGTCTTGCGCTTCATCCACCAAAATATGTTCAACCCCTCCGTCGAGTTTATATCGCACCCAATCTGACACATAGCTTTTTTTCAAAAGGTCACGCGTCAGCATAATCTGATCGGCAAAATCGAGAGCCCGCCTCTCTCGTTTAATCGCCTGATAGCGATGGGCAAAATTACGCGCGATTTCAAAGATGGCACGGGTCGCCGTGAGAATTGTCACCCCTTGCAGACGAACTTGCGTGTCAGCGACGGCCTGCATTTCTGGTGTATCAGCGCATTTGGGTTCGCCAAAAAAGGCGTGAGCAGCATCGCCGCTATCTCTGATACCTATTTGGGCACGCGGCTGGTTGTCTTTTTTCAAAATTATTTCGGCGTAGCGCGCATAGGCTTTCGCCCCGTCGGGCTCGGATAGTAACGCCTCAAATTGGTCGGCATATTTCGCCTGCGCTGCGCTTTTGCTTTGGCGAAGTCCCGCAATGGCGGCTTTCAAACTGTCTTTTGACACCGCCGCCCAAGCCTCACGCCGCACAGAATCTGTACTCATCTGCGCGTTAACGCCTAGGTCATTTGCCAAATTAGCCGTCCCGCCTGCCGTCTCCCACGCCATGATTTTATAGATATTATGTCCCATCCAACTGCGCAGACTCTCAAGTGTCATATTGGCGGTGGTGCTCATAACCTCATCAATCGCCCATGCAAGTTCAGAGGCAGGCTCTTCATATGCCTCGCTTAATATCTGCTCCCAAACTTCCGCTTGAAGCCGCCGCGCCTGCGCATCATCTAGCGCGTCAAAGCCTGGCAAAATGCCAGCCTCAATCGGGAAGCGCGACAATATACGCTCACAAAAGGCATGGATGGTTTGAACCTTTAGACCTTCGGGTGTCTCTAGTGCTTTGGCAAATAGGCGGCGCGCGAGGCTCAGGTCAATGTCTGCGCTTGCCTCAGGACCTAATAGTTTCGTCAATTCTTCTTTAAGATCATCCGTCTCAAGAATTGACCATTTCCCGAGCGTTTTAAAAAGCCGCGTCTGCATTTCTGACGCCGCCGCTTTTGTATAGGTCAGGCAAAGAATTTTATCAGGGGGTAGCCCGCCCGCAGATAGCAAAAGACGTGAGACGCGGTTCACGAGCACATGAGTTTTGCCAGAGCCAGCATTCGCCGAGACAAAGACATCACGTGTCGGGTCGGCCGCATTAATCTGCTGCGCAACGGCATTTTCATAAGCCTGTTCAGGTGTCATCTCTGACGTTTTATTTGGTGTACTCATTCGGGCACCCCGCCGTCATTATCTCCCGCCTTGGCCCATTCTGCGCGGCGCGATAGCTGGTCATAATCGCCGTAATCATTGCTGAACTGGATACGCGGCTGTGCGTGATAAACCGCGTCTGGTGCGTCAAAATAAGCGACAAGTTTTTCAAGCGTTTCTGTCGCCTGATCAACAAAGCGCTCAACCGTATAGTCCTTTTTCACAATAGATTGTTGCGGCGTATCTTGGGTATGGCCGCGCAGCGAAAGATAGAGCATATCTTCGACTTCACCGCTTGCCGTCTCGGCTTTGATATCTTTAAATCCGCCCGCCTCAATCATGGCAGCTTGGAGGGGGAGTTGCAGATCAAATCCCGCTTTCACGACATTATCTGAAGGCGGCGCGCCTGTTTTATAATCCACAATACGGTAGCCCGTCCCGCGCTGATCAATTCGGTCTGACTTTGCGATAAAGCGAAACGGATTATCTTCCGACTTAATAATTAATTCGCCTGTAATTTCGAGACCCACTGGGTCCCACCCTTCTTTAAATGAGACTTGACACCAGTCGCAAAATTTCTGTGCCATGGTATTTAGACGCCCTTGCTCCGCGCGGATTTGCGCAGGGACAATGCCGAGAAGCCGCAGCTTCTCTTCAAACATCTCCACGAGCCGCGCTTGAGAAGTCCCGTCTATTTTATTGCCGTATTCTTTTGCAAAGTCCTCTAAGCTGTCATGTACAATATTGCCTAATTCACGCGGTCCTATCGGCGCGTCGAGCGGGTCAAGGCTGCGCAGGCCCAAAATATAGCGCGCATAATGCGCATAGGGGTCGCGCACGAGAGTCGTAAGACGCGTCACCGCGAGTTCACGCCCCTTTGGTTTTGGCCAACGCGCATGTTCAGGCGGACTAAATTCTGGCGGCTCGACGGGCGTAACATCCTTTGCCTCCACCGCATCGAGTGCTCGCGCCCACTCAAGATAAGGGTTTGGCGGCGCGAGGGCGGCCTCTGCGCGTTCACCCAATGCGCCTTTGGCCAAGGTTTTAAGTCGCCAAAGCCAACGCGAGGCGACTGTTGGGCCCGATTCAGATCGCTCAGACCGCGTCAGTATAACTTTGGGATGACAGGCGAGTTCTGCAAAGTCATGGGCCTGCAAACCAAAACGCTTCTCAGGCAAAGATAGACCAAGCTCTTTACGCATACCGTATGACAGAAACGGCTCTACCGCAGGCGCGGCAGGCCAGACCCCTTCATTGAGGCCGCCCAAAACAAGCGTGTCCACTTCAATCATCCGCGCTTCTAGCGGACCTAAAATACGCAGGCGCGGATCCATACCGAAGCGCGAACGCACGACTTTCCCGCGCATCAACGTACTCAATAAATCAGCGAAATCGCGCACGTCCATCTCGCCTAAGCTCTCACCATGAGCGATCAGGCTTGAGATAATTTGCGACGCTTTCTCGCCCGCATCACCTTGCCATAGACTGTCGGGCGGGCTGTCATTCTCTGTTTGGGAAAGCGCCTGCGCAAGTTCTGTGAGCGCTCTCGCCCATTGCTCAGGCAGCGCCCTGTCAATTTCAGATAATTGTCTGACGTCATCCACAAAACTCTGAACGCGCTTAAACGCTGCCTTTAATTCAGGGGCTTTAAACCCCTTATCTCCACGCGCAAACTTCTGAGCCATGAGTTCAAAGCTCAGGCGAGGGCCGCGCAAGACATCGCGCTCAAGCCGTTCCCAATCGGCTTTGAGTTGGCCGTCATCACTTTCGACACGCGTCAAAGGGTGTTTCGCAATGAACGCTAAATCTACGGGATTTTCTGGATCAAGCGAGAGCCGCAATAAGCCCGCGAGATAAGCGCCGAGTTGTGTTTCTTCCAGCGGTTCGCCTTGCGAATAGTCAACCTCAATTTGCCACCGCCTGAGTTTAGCTTTTACGCGGCGAGCGAGCGCGGGATCTGGCGTAACAAGAGCGGCGGTCTGTCCGTCTTCCTCTATAGCCTCGCGCAAAATCAAGGCAATGCCGAGCGCTTCTTCTTCGTCATTTTGCGCTTCTATTAAAGACAGTCCGTCAAATGCGCGTTCAAATGTATCGCCTGGGTTTTCCGCGCGTACTGTCGCGATACGGCTTGGCCAATCATCGGCTGATTTGGCGGGGACGAGGGCTTCAGACAATATGCGCTGACGCGCACGCACAGATTGTCCACCGGAGACATATGACCAATCTTGAACATCATCTCGGCTAACCCCAATGGTTTCAATCAGCGCCTTAAGCGCATTTTGCGGATGTTGATCTTCTACGGTCGCCCAGACAGAATCGCGTAAGTTTTTATCAAGCCCTGGTAATATTATCGCGCTTTTTGGCAAGCGCGCGACACATCGCATAAGTCGCGCCGTCGCTTTGAGAGAGCCCGTTGAGCCTGCAATAATAATAGGATAGTCGGGCGGCCTCTCTGTCCAATGATCCGTAAGCGCATTCAGCAAGGCCACGCGACGCGCCATAGGTTCCATCATATTTTGCGCGGCTAAATATGCGGGCCAATGCTCTGAGACGATCTCAAAAAGCGTCGCCGCATTTTGGTAATGCTCTGCGGCTTGGGCGCGCATGTCCTCAATCTTATCTGACTTAATGAACTCAATCTCATCCATCGCCGCATCATCCATCACACTGAGGAGTTGGTCGGCCAGACCTAGTGACCCGCCGACAGATAAAGGCAACTCCGAGATACGGCTGTGATAACGCGCGAGAATTTGCGCCATATCAAAACGGCGCTGCGCGGTCGGCAGAGCGGGTGAGATAAGTCCAACAAGTTCACCTGGCTCAAAAGGCGGCTCTTCTGGATCAATATCAGCCAGCGGGCGCATGCGCGGCAAAATCGCCACGCCGTTTTTTTGCGCTGCCGCATAAGCCACAAATTCATCGCCAAGTGCGCGCACAGCCCGGCGGGTTGGCAAAAAAATCAGCGCGCGTGGAAGTTCCTCGCCAAGCCGCTCAATTAGGCCTTTTGCGAGGGAGCGCAAAAATGGCACGCCTGACGGCATGTTATAAACGGGGAGCTTACTCACGCTTACGCTTCAAAATTAGCTCAGCATCATCCCGCGCATTTGGGTCGCCGACATGCATCCAGTAACCGTCAAGCCTGACGCCGTGCGCGCGGCCTTTGGGCAGGCTGACGTTCCAGACTTTATTTCGCGAAAACGGCTCAATTTTAAATGCCGCCATAGGGGCTAGAGTGGCTATTTGTACGCCTGCATAAACGTAAGGCGCAGTCTCGCCTTTGCGGCGAGAAATTTCACCCGTGGGAGCTAGCTCAAAATCGCCACCGCCGTGATAGCCGAGTGTTTCGTCTTTTGGCGCAAGCAAAAGTAAGTCATCCATTCTCACCTTGTCCCAACCATCCAAGAGACTTTGCAAAGCACTTTCATTTTCCAGCCAAATCGCATCAATGTTACAAATGAAAACAGGGTCATCACCCAGCAGCGGCAAAGCCTTTACGACACCGCCCCCTGTTTCAAGGAGTTCGTCTCGCTCATCGGAAATAATTATTTTTGGCAAGCCCTTTCGCGTCTTGAGGTGTGCTTCCAGATGATCCGCATGGGCGTGCACATTTACAATAGCCCGCGTCACGCCGACCTCAGCCAATCTATCAAGCATGTGATCGATTAGCGGCTTACCGCCCACTTCGACCATGGCTTTGGAGCGGTCATTAGTGAGCGGACGCATACGCGTGCCGTGACCCGCAGCCAGCACCATCGCTGTTGTCACGGGAGGTTTGAGGACGGCTGGTAAATGGGTCTTGAACCACGCGCGTAAATCCGAGAATATTTCGCCTTGAATATCGCGTAAGAATAATTTCTGTACACGCGGAATTAATTGGCGGTAAGTGGGTTTATTGTCGCGCTTGGCAAGACGCACAAAAATTCCCAAGATCTTTGCATTTCGTTGCGCCCCCATGATAGCATAAGCGGCCTGAAAAGCCGTGTCGTTTTTTAAGCCCGCCTTATCACAAAAGCGTTTAATTAATTCACCATGTAATTCAGGTGACACGTCTCGTCGCGCGTCCTCTATCAGGCTGACAAGATCATAAGCGGGATGCGCCATCAACCCGTCTTGGAAATCAATTAATCCGACGCGCGCTGTCGCCTCTCGCTCTGGCAGCCAGAAAATATTCTCAGCATGAAAATCGCGCAGGGAAAGACCTTTTGGATGGACGTTTAAATAATCGAACAAGTCCGCCCATATCTCTGACCATTCCTCTTTGGCTGCGTCACTTATCTCAACACTTTTATCAGCAGCGTACCAGTCTAACAGCAAATCGACCTCGGCTTGTAGCGCGAGATTATCATAGTCTCGCACCCGCCATGTCGCATCACCTGAGATTAAGTCTGACGCAAAACTGCAGCGGTATAATGCGGCAAGTGTATCAATAGCAGCGGCATATAATTCACGCTCTTTTGCGCCATCTTTCGCAATTACCCGCGCAAACAAATCGTCGCCTAAATCTTCGAGCAGGATAAACCCTTTTTCCAAATCCCTCGCAAGAATCTTTGGCGCAGAGAATCCGCGCTGCGTCAGCGCCTCGGCGATACAAATAAACGCCGCAGGTTCAGGCCCTGCGAGGCGCGCGACGGCGTTATAGCCAAGTGCCTGACGCTCCTTATCCGTCGCTCCTTCTGGCTCCGCAGGCGCTTCCGCTCCGCGCGGCGCGTCCATCAGCACGGCTTTTTCGCCGCCCCGCGTCAACCGCTCATAGCGGCGCGAGGACGCATCCCCCGGCACGGCCATGCGTTTCGCATCTCCCCATCCCGCACTATTTAAAAAAGTAATTATATCGGCGTCACGGCTCACAGGCTAAAGTCCTTTATCCAATGCTGAGCCCCCTCAAGTTGCGCCACTCGCCCCTCACCCGCAAATTCAATCCTGAGATTAATCGCCGTTTCTGGCAAAAATGCTCCAAGTTTATCAGGCCATTCAATCAGGCAAATTGCGTCTAAAAACGCATCCTCTAACCCAAGCTCTACGCAGTCTTCTGGCCGCTCAAGCCTATACATATCACCGTGCCAAAGCTCGCCCTTTCGCGTGTCATAGCTTTGCACCAAAGTATAGGTCGGAGACGGCACATCCGTCTCGCCAGAAAGCGCCGTAATCAGCCCGCGCGCAAGCGTTGTTTTCCCCGCCCCGAGGCCGCCGCGCAAGGCAAGGCAATCCCCCGCCGTTAGACGCGCCGCCAGCGCCGCGCCAAGGGCTAAGGTCTGCGCTTCATTAAGCAGAGTTATTTGCGTCAAAAAGCTATCCACCTCTGCAGTGATACGCACTTGCAAAATGATTGCAACGCCTTACATAAGTTGCTGTTAATTTAAGGAGCCGACATGCCAAAAATCACCTTTATCGATGCCGCTGGCACATCTCGCGACGTGGAGGCCAAAGCTGGCGCCTCCGTTATGGAAGCTGCCGTGCAAAACATGATTCCTGGCATTGACGCCGATTGCGGCGGCGCCTGCGCCTGTGCGACCTGCCATGTTTACGTGGCTGAAGGCTGGCTCGACAAACTTAAAGCCAAAGACGACATGGAAGACAGCATGCTCGACTTCGCCGAAGACGTGCAAGA
>CALLME010000184.1 GCA_938007945.1 uncultured Caulobacterales bacterium | reverse complement strand
CTATAACGACATCATTACAGGCGATAGCGCAGATAATATCCTGCGCGGCGCGCAAGGTGATGACACGATTAATGGCGGCGCGGGTAATGATACGCTACGCGGCGAAGCAGGGGCGGATACGTTCGTCTTTGCAACAGGCGGCGACAGCGACACCGTCATCGACTGGTCAGATGCAGAGGATATGCTCGACCTCACCGACTTTGGCTTCACCGACGCGGCCGCCGCCATGGCGAACGCGACACAAATCGGAAGCGATGTTGTCTTCACTATCGGCGCAGACACAATCACCATTGAGGACACAACGCTGGCGCTCATTGAAGATAATTTGGTTGTTTAACATTTCAGCTTGCCGACTTTGGTTTGGCAAGATGACGCGTCTCGTAAAAGCGAGGCGCGTTTTTTATGTGGCCAATATAGGCTTACCAACGCTGGCGAAGACGCATCCAATCGCGTTTGGGGTTACCGTAGATCTGATCAAATATCTCAAGCTGTAAACCATTGGGGCGACCTGTGGAGCTGTTCCAGAGCATTACAACACCAGACTGAATTTCGGGATCAAACAGGGCTGAGGCGCGGTAGCCTTGCACAGCGCCGCGATGCCCCACCACGTCGTGACCATCAAAATCATAAGTGCGCCATCCGAGTGCATATTCACTATCGGTGAGCGCGCGGAAATGTCGACGCATATTGCGCGTCTCGCGCGGCGTTACGATACGCCCCGTCTGTAGCTCTTCTTGTAAGCTCTCACTCAGCACAGGATTATCATCGCTCATATTAGCGAGTACCCATGTCGCGAGATCGTTGATTGAGCTATTTACGCCTGCCGCCGCCGGGACGCGGTAATAGGTCGGCTTGACGCTTCCGTATCGCGCACCGCGAGAATTATGCGGTTTGGCCCAACTGCGCGAGCGTTGTAATCCTTCAAGCGTCATCGTGGCGCTATCCATACCCAGCGGCTTGAAAATACGCTCGGAGACCACAGATTTATACGGGAGCTCTGTGACGGTCTCTATCATCTCAGAGACGGCATCATACAGCACATTTTGATAACTATAGCAGGTGCCTGGTTCGCAAACACTGCGCACACTCGCAAGCCTAGCACGGATATAACGCGCGGTTTGCCCCTCCTCAATTCGGCGGTCATAGGCGTTTCGTACCATGCCGCTGCGTTGAGACAGGATGTCTTCGAGCGTCAAACCGTTTTGCGCAGGCGGCAAGTCAAGTGACGGGGCAAAGGCTTTAATGGGTGAGTTTAGCCCAAAATGACCATCTTCGGCAAGCAGTAGCGCAGCCGCAGACCCCACCCCTTTTGATACGGACGCCCACCGAAACACAGTGTCATCCGTGACAGCATCCCCGCCTTTCTCTGTCACGCCGTACCCTTTGGCGAAGGTCACTTGGCCATTCTCTATTATGGCAACAGATAGGCCCACCATTTCAGGACGGCGCATAAGGTCATTAATCCGCGCGTCTATTTCGACTTTATTGACAAGACTGGAAGCTGACGCTGTCTCTTTGATAGCCGTTGGCGGCATATCGTTCTCAGCCGCAGACAGACCGCTTGGCATGGCTGCGAGCATGAGCCCGAAGACGCCTATCTTTGCAATCTGTGTCGATAACGCAAATTTCACGACAATGACGACCCTAGTTAATTCTACATGCGCCTCTACGGCACGGCTAACTCAATCTAAAGTAATACCCATATCAGGAGACCACAGCCTGCGACAACGCGGTACACCATAAAGGGGAACATTCCGATACGCGATACAAAGCGCATGAACAAGGCTATCGCTGCATAAGCCGCGACAAATGACAGTCCCGCGACAAGCAATCCGTCGCTTAGGCTCGCCGCTTCACTCCCGTCGCGAGCTAGTTTAATCAGGGCAAAACTACCGCCCGCACCAATAATCGGAATACTCATCAACATAGAAAATCGCGCCGACTCCTCACGTGTGAGGCCCATAGCCAGCGCCGCCGTCATTGTGATTCCGCTGCGTGATGTGCCAGGTATCAACGCGAGCGTTTGGGCAAGACCGAGGCTTATCGCCTCTTTCCACGTCAGCGTGTCAATATCGCGGCTATCGCTACCTTTGAGGTCAGCCAGCCAAAGAATGATACCGAAGACAATAAAGGTACACGCAATCAGGAGTGGGCTGCGGATTAACTCATCCACGCCACTAAAGTGCATCGCCGCGCCGACAATAAGCGCAGGCGGAGTAGCCAGAATAAGATGTAGAGCGAGCGCCGAGCCTTTATTCAGCCGTTTACGTACCAAATCCGTGAGACCGACCAAGACCTCACCCACATCTTTGCGAAAGTAAATCAGCACCGCAAAGAGCGAGCCGAAATGCGCCATGACGTCAATCAGCGGCCCTTGGTCCTGCCAACCAAAGAGCTGCGCTGGCAAAATCAGATGCGCAGAGCTACTCACGGGCAAAAACTCCGTCAGCCCTTGAATAATAGCCAGAAGTATGAGGTGAAGAATATCCATCCCTCTGATGTAGGGCGAGAGGGTTACCAGAGGCTTATCATTTGCATTTTAGCGCTGATTGCGCCTTTTATTCGTTAAAAAATGTGGATGGATAAAATTTATCCTAATGTTTAACAAAATCTCTATACCGTTTTTTATAATATTTTTCAGTAGCTTAGAGACATATATATTGCGGGTCAGTAACTTTACTTGACAAATTGTCGCATCTTGCAGACCCCACTTTTTCGTGTATAGACCGCCTACGCGCTCACAAAGGCGCATATTTGAGGTGCGCACCTGTCAAAATCATAAGATTTACACCAGATGCCCGCCTCTTAACCGTTAAATGAGTGATGTCATGGCCAAGACTAAAATGCTAAAATTCGTCGAAACAGAGCGCGACATGCCGACAAAACGTCAGGCAGAGGACCGCCGCGATGACTTCCTAGAGATTTACGGCGATTATATTGACGTCAAAGCCACTGAGCAGGCCTCGCGTTGCAGCCAATGCGGCGTACCATTTTGCCAAAACCACTGCCCGCTCGATAATAATATTCCCGATTGGCTAAAACTGACAGCCGAAGGTCGCACCGAGGAAGCTTACCGCATTTCTGCGGCCACCAATAATATGCCGGAGATTTGTGGCCGCATCTGTCCGCAAGACCGCCTCTGCGAAGGTTCTTGCGTGATTGAGCAATCAGGCCACGGCACCGTCACCATAGGCTCGGTTGAGCGTTACCTCACAGATACCGCTTGGGACAATGGCTGGGTTGAACCGATCAAGCCGCGCCGCGAACTTCCGCTCTCTGTCGGTGTCATCGGCGCAGGACCCGCAGGCCTCGCCACCGCTGAGCAGCTTCGCCTCCAAGGCTGGCAAGTGACTGTTTATGACCGCCATGACCGTGCAGGCGGACTTCTTATTTACGGCATCCCGAACTTCAAACTCGACAAGGCCATCGTTGAGCGGCGTACAAAACGGCTTGAGGACGGCGGCATTGTTTTCAAACTCAATACAGATATCGGCACGGACATCAGCTTTGA
>CALLME010000183.1 GCA_938007945.1 uncultured Caulobacterales bacterium | reverse complement strand
AAAGCTCTGACCCTAAGAAAGCGGGCTGAACGCCTCGCTTCGCCCTATCCGCATTTACTTGCGGAAGCCGAGCGTGTAGCCTCGGTTGTCACCCAAGGCGTACATGGTCGCCGCCGTGCAGGCCAAGGCGAGACGTTTTGGGAATATAGAAATTATCATAGCTCTGACGCGGCGAACCGCATTGACTGGCGACGTAGCGCGCGCGGCAGTCAACTTTATGTACGCGAAAATGAATGGGAAGCGGCCAATACCGTTTATTTTTGGCGGGACGGCGGCGCGGGCATGAATTGGCAAAGTTCGAATAACGTCCCGACCAAGCAAGACCGCGCCTCGGTTATTTCCATGGCGCTCGCGATTTTGCTCATGCAAGCGGGCGAGCGCTGTGCCGTTATGGGAGAAACCGATATTCCGCGCACGGGCCGCATTGGGCTGGAGCGTATCGCGCTTCGGCTCGCGGGTAGTACGGGCGAGATTGGTAATTTAAACGCGGATATCCCAAGCCATGCGCGGCTCGTCATTAGTAGTGATTTCTTAGAAGGCGAAGCCGTGTGGCAAGAACGTCTCGCGCGCCTGTCTGCGCGTCCCGCCAAAGGGATACTCGTGCACATCATCGATCCCGCAGAGCGAGACTTTCCTTATAAAGGGCGCGTAAAACTCCGCTTCCCGGGCCTCTCAAAATTAGAACCGCTCCTCGTAGGTCGCGCCGAACAAGCGCGGGAAAATTACCGTGAAAAGTTTGAAGCCCACTGCGCCTCTATCGCCGAGCTCGCCCGCAGGCTTGATTGGCCACTAATCGTACATGAGACCGATAAGCCCGCCAATGCCGCGCTGACCAGCGCCTATATCGCCATGTCAGGTGAAGCGCTGTGACAGGGTTTACGCTCAACCTCGTCATTGGTCCTGTGACGTTTCTCGCACCGCTTGCTCTGCTTGGGCTCTTAGCGTTACCAATTATTTGGTGGATACTCCAAGTCACGCCGCCGCAGCCCAAGAAAGCCGAATTTCCACCCCTGCGTATTCTCCAAGATGTTATGACCGAGGAAGAGACGCCAGACAGCACACCGCTCTGGCTATTGCTTTTTCGACTTTTCCTCGCCGCGCTTATTGCTGTTGCGCTGGCCTCGCCTATCATGGGCGGCAAAGAAGCGGAGACATCGCGCCCATTGACTCTTGTTATCGATAATGGCTGGGACGCCGCACCAAGTTTTACGACGATTGTCCGCGACGCAGACGCGCGGCTTACGAAAGCGAGGCGTGATAATCTCGATGTGCTGCTGTTGACGACAACGGATGAAGAACAAGCCACGTCTTTTACCCCCGCCACAGACGCGATGAACCGCCTCAAATCCATTAAAATATCACCCTTGGCTTCTGACCGCGCAGCGACGGCGCAGCTTCTCGCGGGTGCAAACATTAGCGGCTCTGACGCTGTTTGGTTGTCTTCTGATTTGGATTTTGGAAACGCCGCACAACTTGGCAAAGCGCTGACCTCTGCTCGCAGCGTCACGCGCTACGCGCCTCTGGCTGAGAACCGCGTCCTTCTTGCGGGTAATGTCACAGAAACGGCAGACGGTTTTCGCGCCATCTACCACAACCCTGGCGCAGATAGTGCGCGCGTGGTGGACATAACCGCCCATGACCGCGGCGGCAGTGTCATTGCGCGCTCGAAAGCCCGCTTTGCGCTTGGCGTGGCAACGGCGGAAGCCGAGTTTGAATTGCCCGCTGATTTGCGCAACCGCGTGGCAGTCTTACGCGCGGCAGGGCTACCTTCTGCGGGCGCGGTGAAACTTCTCGATGACAGCTGGGGGCGGCCCGTCATAGGGATTATGAGCACGGGTCAAGATAGCGCAAGCCCGCTTTTGTCTGAGCCTTATTACGCGGAAACAGCGCTCAAACCCTATGCTGATATTTTTACGGGCACGCTTGAAGAGCTTCTGCCTGTCGCGCCGTCTATCATCATCATGCCTGACGCGGCGCGTACCGACAGCGAAGAGATGATTGATTATGTCGAGACAGGCGGGTTGCTTCTTCGGTTCGCAGGGCCAAAGCTCGCGGCCCGTCCTGACGCCCTTATCCCCGTTCCCCTGCGCGAAGGCGACCGCGCGCTTGGCGGGGCGCTAACATGGGAAGACCCGCAACGCCTTGATAGCTTCCCTATCGATAGCCCGTTCTTTGGTCTGCGCGTGCCTGATGACATCACCGTGACGCAACAAGTCATGGCGGAACCTGGCGCACAGACGGATGCTTTTACTTGGGCGCGCTTAGAAGACGGGTCTCCAATTGTAACCTCCGCACCGCGTGGCTTGGGTCGCGTCGTTCTATTCCATGTGACAGCAGGGCCTGAATGGTCAAATCTCGCGGTCGGCGGGCTTTATGTTGAGATGTTGCGCCGTATCCTGCCACTCGCTAATCAAGCGGCATCACCCACCCAAAGCTCTGATGGCTCAGATTGGGCACCTGACCGCGTCCTCACGGGACGAGGCCGTCTCGCCGCGCCAACAATTACCGCACAAACTTTGGCTGATGAGATCTTTGACACAACTCCTATCTCGCGTGCCCATCCTGCAGGACTTTACCGCCAAGGTGTGCGCCGCAAAGCGCGCAATGCCGTGAGTGACCCGACGAAAATATCGACAATAGGTAATATAGCAGGCGTCGAAAGCGCAAGTTTCACCGCACCAACTTCGCAAACACTCGGCGGTCTGCTACTGGCAGCAGCCCTTCTGCTGCTTTCACTTGATGTGCTCTTCTCATTATTATCTTCTGGGCGCATGGGATATTTGAAACCAAAGTTTTTATCTAAAGCCGCCGCCGTCTTCGTTGCGCTACTCGTCGTAAGTGCTCCCGCGAGCGACTCTCACGCCCAAGACAAATCACAATCCGTTGAAGACGCGCTCGGCCTGCATCTCGCCTATGTTAAAACAGGCAATTCTCGCACAGATAGCTTGTCAGAAGCGGCTATGAAAACGCTCGTCAAAGAGCTGACGACACGCACAACGATTGAACCCGAAGGCGCGCGCGGTGTCACGCTCGGCCAAGACCCGTTGGTCTTTTATCCCTTCCTTTATTTCCCTGTAGAGCGCGACGCGCCAGATCTGACCGATGAAGCCAGCGCGGCGCTGAACGCTTACATGGCAAGCGGTGGGACAATCGTTTTTGATACGCGTGACCAAGGCGACCGCGCCTTACTCGGCACATCAACGCACCCAGGTCTTAGTGCGGTCACGAAAAACCTAGACGTCCCGCAAATCGGCCCTGTGCCAGAAGACCACGTGCTCACAAAATCATTTTACTTGCTGCAAAGTTTTCCAGGTCGGTGGTCCAACGGCACCGTCTGGGTTGACAAAGACCGCAACGGCACGGCGCGCGACGGGGTGAGTTCTGTTATAATCGGCGCGAATGATTGGGCCGCAGGTTGGGCCGCGGATGAAGACGGTGAGTTCATCATCTCGCTTGAAAATGACATGGCGCGGCAACGTGAATTTGCCCTACGCTTTGGCGTAAATGTCGCCATGTATACGCTATCAGGCAATTATAAAGCCGACCAAGTCCACGCGGCCGCGCTTGTTGAGCGTATCGGCCAAGCTAAACGTATCCCGACAGATTTAGGCCGTCCGCAAGAGGACCGCGACTAATGCTGTCAGATATCCTCTCCTCATTTGCCTTTGATCCGCTCATTCCTTGGCCGCTTATTGCTGTCATTGGCGCTATAGCTTTAATCGCCGCATTTTTTGCGGGTGCGGGACGATTGCACTCGATGTTCCTGCGCACACTCGCGGCCGTAGCCCTCATAGCGGCACTCGCAAATCCGCAAGACGTGGAAGAAGACCGCACGCCTCTGCGTGATGTTGTACTGGTCATCACAGATGACACAGAATCTGTGTCGCTCGGCGAGCGGCATAAAATGGTCGCTGCCGCCGTCGCAGACCTTGAAAGCAAGTTATCAGGCGACCCGACGCTTGAGATTATCACAGCCCGCATCCCCGTTGATAATGACGGCACACGTTTGACAGCCACGCTGATTGAAGCGCTTGGCAATGTACCTGCAAATCGTCTTGCGGGCGTGATTGCTGTGACGGATGGGCAAGTCCATGACCTCCCTGAAAATCCGGAGAACCTCCTCCCCGCAGGTGTGCCGTTTCACGCGCTGATTATTGGCGATCCAAAGCGTAGAGACCGCCGCATTCGGACCACACTCGCCCCGCGCTTTGGTCTTGTCGGCGAGCAAGTGGACTTTGAAGTCCTCGTCGAAGACCCAGGCCATGAGGGGGAACGCGCGCTGATTACCATTAAACTTAATGGCGAAATCCAAGCACGCTTTCCCGCCACTGTCGGCAATACGATTTCTATCCCGCTGACTGTAGAGCGGCGCGGGCCAAATACAGTTGAGCTCGAAGTTGAAGCCGCGCCAGACGAATTGACCGAAAAGAACAATGTGTTCATCACCGAAATTTCGGGTATTCGCGACCGCTTGCAAGTGCTTCTCGTTACGGGTGAGCCGCATATGGGCGGGCGTGCTTGGCGCAATCTGCTCAAGTCTGACCCCGCCATTGACCTCGTACAATTTACGATTTTGACTAATCCGCGCGAGAAACGCACGGGCGCGCCGTCTCGTGAATTATCGCTCATTGCTTTTCCAACGCGGCAGCTATTTGAAGAAAAACTTGATGAATTTGATTTGATTATCTTTGATCAGTTTAAACGCCGTGTGGCTTCTGTACGTGGAGGACGCGCCTCGCCGATCATGTCGCCGATTTATCTGCAAAATATCGCAGAATATGTCGAGAATGGCGGCGCGCTGCTCGTCGCGACAGGGCCACCATATGCGAGCCGAGCAAGTATCTTCCGCTCGCCTCTCGCAGCTGTTCTCCCCGCCCGTCCAACAGGTGAAACCTTTGACGAGAGCTTCCGTCCTGAGCTTAATTCAAAAGGCCGTCGCCATCCGATTACGGCAGGCTTTGTCGGCAATGAGGCCGACAGTTGGGGCCCGTGGTACCGTATTATTGAGAGCAATATCGTCGGCGGAGACGTGCTGATGGAGGGCCCGAGCGCCGAGCCTCTCCTGCTGATTGACCGCGTCGGTGACGGCCGCGTCGGCATGGTAATGTCCGACCAAGCCTGGCTTTGGGCGAAGGGTTGGCAAGGCGGCGGGCCTTATAGTGAGATTTTCAGGCGGCTTTCACATTGGCTGATGGGCGAGCCTGATCTAGACGCAGAGAAACTCACCGCGCGCGCCAATGGCGGCAAAATTGAGATTGAGCGCCGCTCATTGAATGATGAAACGGGCACAGTCGAGGTTAAAAAACCAGACGGTACGACGGAGACTGTGACGCTTAAACCTGCTGGTGAAGGCCGCTTTGTTGGTTTTGCTAGCGGCGCGGGACAAGGTGCGTACCGCCTTGCCTCTGACGAAATCAATACTGTCACGGCCATTGGCGCGCTTAACCCGAAAGAGTTTTCAGACCTAACCCCCACAGGCGAGATTTTAGCTCCGCTTACATCAGGCACGGGCGGCTTATCCGCGATGATTGGCGACGGTCTATCCACCCCTGCCATTCGCCGCATCAAAGCGGGGGCAAAGACATCGTCTGAGAATTGGATGGGGCTAATTTCGCACGAAGCCTACACCGTGCAAGCCTCTCGCCGAACACCGCTTGCACCAGGCTGGCTTTACTTCCTCTTAGCTGCGGTTGCGCTTGGTTGGGCGTGGAGACGCGAAGGAATCTAGCACGCCGACTGTAATTCACACTTTGGTCTTAAGGATTTTTTTGCCATAGCATGTTATGCAGTTCGCCTATTTGAGGATTTGACATGGCACAGACAGTTTTGAAATTGGTCGCTTTAAGCGCCGCAGCCCTATCGATGACAGCGTGCGGTGTCGCAAAAACGACGGGCAAAATCGCGGCTATGCCTGTGAAGGCCGTATATAAAACGGGCGAGTTTGCTGGAAAATCTGTGTACCACACAGGCCGCATTGCGGGCAAAGGCGTGTATAAAACAGGTGAATTTGCAGGCAAAAGCGCGCTTAAGACGGGCGAGATTGCAGG
>CALLME010000182.1 GCA_938007945.1 uncultured Caulobacterales bacterium | reverse complement strand
TAAAACATCGTGCTCCATCTCCTGCCGCTCGGCTACTGCTCACCCAGCTTCTTAAGGGGCCGCAATATGGCTATGGGCTGATGAAGGAAACGGGCGTAAAATCAGGTACGCTTTATCCGATTTTGATGCGGTTGACAGACAGAGACCTCCTGACAACTAATTGGGAGACGTCTGAAACTCCGGGACGACCGCCGCGTCAGCTCTACGCGCTGACCGCTGAGGGGAGACGGTATGCGTCCGAGGTCCTGTCACCGAAGAGCCATAAATCCCCGCAAGCCGCACGCGGGGTAACGTGATGATAATTTCACCGCAAACATGGCTACGCCTCGCCGCATTTATTGTGCCGGAAAACCGAAAAGAGTGGCTGAACGCGATGGAAGCGGAAATGACCATTATTGAAGGAGAACACGACCGAAAGAATTTTGCGCGCGGATGTGCTTTGGCTGGGCTAAAAGCTTTTTCACGCTCGCGCCGCGGACTGAATTTAATCGCCAGAGGCGCAGGCGCGGCGTTCATTACCTCGGTGAGTGTATGCCATGTGGTTATGGGGCGTATCGAAATCAGATGGCCTGAGCACAGGAAATGCGCAGCTGATAACGAGTTTATGTGCGGCCTATCTTTTGGCCGCTATTTTACTCGTGGTGTCGTTGAAATGGCTGCGCGTTTATGCAGGAATCGGGATAATACTCGCGGCGTTTAGCTGGTCTTATCTCATGCTGACGGGTAGCGAACTTGCGAACATTTCGCCTGACTTCTTGCTCGCCATTTGTTTTGAGGCGACTGGTTTTATGGCGGGACTTCTCGCGGCGGTGACATATTTGAATTGGCTCTATAACCCTAACGCGGAAGTTGGGCGGGCAAAATGACCCTCATGCCTCACGCACCGATTTGGATAAGCTATGCGGTGTGGGGCTGTGTTGCAGGCGGGCTTTTGCATATTGCAGCTATAATGGGAATGGGCGGCGCAGATTGGTTTGATTTTCTTGGGGCACCGCCTCAATACGGTGAGGCTTTACGTGCGGGAGAATGGGTCGAAGCCGTGCTCATTACATTGGGAATTGCGGTGATATTGTTTATTTGGGCGGCTTATGCATTCTCTGCACGTTCGCGCGCAAAGCCGTTGCCCTTAGCAAGGTTCGTCTGCGCCGCTGTCGCTTTTATCTTTCTGTTGCGCGGAGCGATTGGTTTGGGGCTATTGCTTTATGTAATAATGCTTAAAGGCCCCACAGTTATGAACGTCTTTCATCTCGGCGCGTCCGTCTTCATTTTGACTTTGGGATTGGGTTTTGCTGCCGCCTTTTTAAGGTTGCGAGCCCCCGCCATTTCTGAATAGGCACACCGCGCAGTCGGTATTTGGTTATTAAGTCGAACTCCTGTAGCGTTATGACAAACGCGGCAAAGATGTCGCGCGGAGGACGACATGATTAAGTTAAATGTAAATGGGCAGGCGCGCGACGTCGATGTGGATCCTGATACGCCTCTACTCTGGGTGGTGCGTGAACAACTCGGTTTGACTGGCACGAAATTTGGCTGCGGTGCGGCGCTTTGCGGGGCGTGCACAGTGCATGTTGACGGGCAAGCTGTGCGGTCTTGCTCGACTTTTGTGGGCGATGTCGAAGGCGCGTCAGTGACAACGATTGAGGGCCTAAAATCGGCCGACGGTACGCTTCACAAAGTGCAAGAGGCGTGGATTAAACACCAAGTCCCGCAATGTGGTTATTGTCAAAGCGGGCAAATCATGTCGGCGGTCGCGCTTCTGTCTGAAACGCCTGACCCAACGGACGCAGAAATTGAGAGCTTCATGGCGGGTAATATATGTCGCTGCGGCATGTATGCGCGCATCAAAGCCGCCATCAAAACAGCAGCGAAAGCGTAAGGTGCGAATATGAGCGATATACAGAAAGACACCGCCGTGACTGACAACATCAAAACGAAAACCTCCAAAAGAGGTAAATGGACACGCCGCGGATTTATAACGGCGGGTGTGCTCGCGGGCGGCGCGCTGATGGTGGGCGTCGCAATACGACCTGGCCATATCGAAAAAAGACTTCGCAAATTTGTTGAAGGCGAGGGCGAAACGCTCGTCACAGCCTGGGTGAAAATCGGCGAAGATAATCGCGTCACCGCTATCGTCCCTCACGCGGAGATGGGCCAAGGCGTGCTGACAGCGCTCGGCGCCATGCTGGCTGAGGAAATGGATGTTGAGATGGATAATCTTGAAATTGTAGAAGCGCCTGCCGAGAAAGATTATGTCAATTTTGTATTGGGTCGTGAATTCATCATGGGCGGGAAACAGGTCAAAGGTTTTGTTACTGACACCGTGAACGGCGCGTTTATGGCGGCAACCAAAGCGATGAGTTTGCAGATTACGGGCGGCTCGGCCTCAGTGCGCTTTACAGGCACGGCGGCGATGCAAACGGCAGGTGCAGCGGCGCGCGAAATGCTCATAAAGGCGGCGGCGAAAGAGTGGGGCGTGAAGCCTGCGGAACTTACAACCAAAGACAGCCACATTCATCATGTCTCCAGCGGTAAATCTGCGCCCTATGCAGCCTTTGCCAAAGCGGCGGCAGATATGCGCCCCAACCTTCACCCGACGATGAAAGCCCGCGAAGATTACACGTTGATGGGCACGTCTATTCCGCGCCGTGATATTCCGTCCAAAGTCGACGGCACGGCCATGTTCGGGCTCGACCATTCAGTGGATGGCATGAAAGTCGCGACTGTCAAAGCGGCCCCTGTGCACGGCGCGAAAGTGGCGTCAATGAACGCTTCTGATGCGCGCCAAATGCCAGGCGTGGTCGATGTGCTCAATATGGGCGATTACGTCGCTGTCGTCGCGGACGGCTATTGGCAGGCCAAACAAGCGCTTGATGTGGTAGAGGTGAGCTTCACGACTGGCGCGGCAGACGGTGCAAGTAGCGAGAGCATTTTCGCGCAATATAAGACCGCGATTTCTGGCCCAAATTCTGGGAAGGGCAAGTTCAAAAAAATGGTCAAAAAAGGCGATGTGGCAAGGGCTGCATCAGAGGCGGCGACGGTGTTTGAGGCCGACTACACCGTGCCCTTTCT
>CALLME010000181.1 GCA_938007945.1 uncultured Caulobacterales bacterium | reverse complement strand
CCCATTTAGGCCCTATGACAAATACACTGATTAAATCCGACACACGCGGCCGCTCTGATTTGGGATGGCTCAAATCCAACTTCTCATTTTCATTCGCGGATTATTACAACCCAAACCGTATGAATTTTGAAAGTTTGCGCGTGATAAATGATGATTGGATTGCGCCAGGACAGGGTTTTCCCTTGCATCCTCATAAAGACGCAGAGATTTTCTCTTACGTTTTATCAGGCACGATTGAACATAAAGACAGCATGGGTAATGGCTCGCGCGTTGGCGCAGGCGGCGTGCAATATATGAGCGCAGGTTCTGGCGTGCGTCATAGCGAGTTTAACCCTGACCCCACTATGCCGCTTGAGATTTTGCAGGTTTGGCTGCTGCCCAATGTCGGTAATGCGCAGCCGCGATATGATACGCGCCAATTGAGCGAGTCAGATAAACGCGGGAAGCTGAAGCTCTTTCTCTCGGAGACGGGCCGAGATGGGTCAATGAAAATTCGTCAAGACGCTGATATTTACGCGGGCCTTTTTGACGGTGACGAAACGGCCTTGCTCACATTAGGTAAAGGACGGCGCGGTTATATCCATCTGGCGCGCGGCAGGACTGAAGTGAACGGTGTCTCACTCTCACGTGGTGATGCACTGACCGTAGATGCGGGTGATATAGAGATTAAAAATGGTGAGGATGCGGAGCTTCTCGTTTTTGATCTTGCGCCGCTGAAATAATTATCGATTAAAGTAGTCAACAGGTGCGCAGTTAATGTGCGCCTGTTGACTAATCCGTCAGCTCTTCCCAAAAGCGTTTAGCTTTATCGAGAAAGTTATCTGATTCGGGGCTTGTGCCTTGACTAGATTCGGCTTCAAATTCTTTGAGGATATCGCGTTGACGCTTGGTCAGCTTTGTCGGTGTTTCTACCGAGAGTTCCACATACATATCCCCGCGCGCATTAGAGCGCAGCACGGACATGCCTTTACCTTTGAGGCGCATACGTTTGCCTGTTTGGCTGCCTTCTGGAATTTTGACCTTAGAACGTCCGCCGTCAATTGTCGGGATTTCTACTTCCCCACCTAACGCTGCTGTCGTCATAGTGAGTGGGGCGCGGCAATAAAGATTGGCCCCGTCGCGTTCGAACAGCTCATGCGGTTTAAGCGAGATAAAGAGATAAAGATCCCCACGCGCGCCGCCCCCTTGGCGTTTAGGCGCGGCGTCGCCTTGCCCTGTCAGGCGGATGCGTGTGCCGTCTTCCACGCCTGCCGGGATAGAGACATCAAGCGTGGTCTCAATACGGTTTTGGCCTTGGCCATCACAGGATGTGCAGGGATTGCTGACATATTCGCCTTGCCCGCCACAGGTGGAACACGGGCGTTCCATTGTGAAAAAGCCTTGTTGTGTGCGCACACGTCCCGCGCCGCCGCAGGTTTGGCAGGTCTCAACTTTGGCGCCTGGTTCTGCACCAATGCCGTCACAACGCTCGCAGTCTTCGGCGATAGGCACATGGATTTCCATTTCTTTGCCCGCGAAAGCTTCTTCGAGTGTGATTTCCATCTCGTAGCGCAGATCTGATCCGCGCGCTTTCGCTTGGCGTCCACGACCGCCGCCGCCAAACATATCACCAAAGCCGCCGCCGCCCGCTGCACCGCCAAAAATTTGGCTAAAGATATCTCCAAAATCGCCAAAGCCTTGCGCGCCGCCACCCATACCGCCTTGTTCAAAGGCGCGGTGACCCAAGCGGTCATAGGCCGCGCGTTTTTGCTCATCAGACAGGATGCCGTAAGCCTCGTTTAGTTCTTTAAACCGCGCTTCGGCCTCTGGATCATCAGGATGACGATCAGGGTGACACTCCATCGCCTTTTTACGGAAGGCCGATTTAAGCTGCTTGGCATCTGCCGTTTTGGCGACGCCCAAAATCTCGTAATAATCGCGCTTTGCCATAATCTCTACCTGTCCTTCAGCGCGAGTATACGCGAAATTTGTTGCGGCCAAAGTGCGGCTTGGCCGTGAGCGTGGGCCGCTGTTGCCATGCGGGCGCGAAGGCCCTTATCTGTGATCAGTTTTTCAAGCGCCGCCGTGACGTTCTCAGTCTGGGTTGCGTCAATGATGAATCCTGTTTGTCCGTCAATGCTTGCATCAGGCGCGCCGCCCGCATTGCCAGAGATCGTGGGAAGTCCGTGAAGCGCCGCTTCGAGATAGGTGATGCCAAAGCCTTCGCATTGGTCACCAACTTTTCGGCCTGGCTGCACGAATATATCTGCACTCTCAAGCAGCGATGATTTACGTCCGCCCTCGACGCGCCCGGCAAAGACAACGCGGTCAGATAGGTCATGCTTTTGCACAATGTCTTCAAGTCGTGCACGGTCATCGCCTATGCCTGCAATAACGAGCTGTCCATTGATAGTATTATCTCTTAATGTGGCGAGCGCCATAATAGCTTGATCAATGCCTTTCCATTCAATCAGGCGACACAGCGCGACGAGGCGTATATCATCTGTCGGCCAAAGGCTCTCTGCGTAAACTTTGTCGTCCTCACTTGGCGGGACAGGGGGCTCAACAGGCGGATGGATAATTGTGGGGGTTAACTTTGCGGGGAGATAGGGCGTGAGGCGCGCCTCTGTGTCATGCGAAACCGCAATAAGATGGGTGGCTTTTCCGAGCGCTTTTTTTATGCGCGTTGTTTTGCCAGGCGATTGATTCGGGTCTCTTGGATATTCATTGCCATGGGCATAAGTAATGACAGGTACGTTTAGCCCGTGCGGTAAATGCTCAAGACTTTTCCAACTATCCGCGAAAATATAGTCTTCACTTGAGACAGCTTTGGCGACGGTCAGCGCTTTCATACGGCGGCGGAGCGGCTTTAACCCACTAAAGCGCGTCACGCGATAAGGCGCATTTGCTTCTGTGTCGAATTGCGCCGCATCTTTATTGCCGTCTGCAAAGACGTGCACAGCTTCCCCTGCGCCGACCGCAAATCGCGCGAGCGAAGACATCAGATTTTCTATCCCGCCAGTGCGGGGCGGAAAAGCCTGTGCAGATAAAAGCATCACGAGGGTGTAAAAATGCGGCCCCCGAGATTTATAGCGGGGGCCGCGTTTAACTTAAGACTTGTCGTCGTCGACGTCTTCAAACTCAGCGTCGACCACATCATCATCGTCATCATCTGCTGCGTCATCAGCAGCGGACATCGGGCCGTCATCATCACCTGCGCCTGCGGCGGCGTAGATGGCTTCACCCATTTTCATGACAGCGGCGGTTAGGACTTGAACTTTGTCCTCAATCGCAGCGGTGTCATCAGTCTCAGCCGCTTCGCGCGCTTCTTTGATAGCCGTTTCAATATCCTCGCGCTGCTCTGGCGTTATGCTGTCGCCGTGCTCTTTAAGATCGTTTTCAGCCTTATGCGTCAGCGCTTCAGCTTGGTTCTTGGCCTCAGCCAAGGCGCGGCGCTCTTTATCAGAGTCTGCATTAGCTTCCGCGTCTGCGACCATGGCGTCGATATCCGCGTCAGATAGACCGCCGCTGGCTTGGATACGGATTTGCTGTTCCTTGCCTGTGGCATTGTCTTTGGCCGACACATTAACGATACCGTTGGCATCAATATCAAATGTCACCTCGATTTGAGGCATGCCGCGCGGTGCGGGTGGGATACCGACCAGATCAAATTGACCGAGAAGTTTGTTATCTGCCGCCATTTCGCGCTCACCTTGTGAGACACGGATGGTCACAGCAGATTGGTTATCCGCCGCCGTAGAATAGACTTGGCTCTTCTTAGTCGGGATTGTCGTGTTACGGTCAATCATACGCGTGAACACGCCGCCTTCAGTTTCAATACCGAGTGACAATGGCGTCACGTCAAGAAGAAGCACGTCTTTCACGTCACCTTGCAAGACACCCGCTTGGATAGCCGCGCCCATGGCGACAACTTCGTCTGGATTTACACCTTTATGCGGCTCTTTACCGAAGAACTTTGTCACAGCTTCTTGGACAGCTGGCATACGTGTCATACCGCCGACGAGAACGACATCATCAATGTCGCTGGCTTTGAGGCCCGCATCAGCGAGGGCTTTTTTACACGGCGCGATTGTGCGCTTAATAAGGTCCGCGACAAGGCTCTCAAGCTTTGCGCGTGTTAGCTTCATGTTAAAGTGTTTCGGGCCAGACGCGTCCGCCGTGATAAAGGGCAGGTTCACCTCGTAAGACGTCGCCGTCGAAAGCTCTTTCTTTGCCTTTTCAGCTTCTTCGCGCAAGCGCTGTAAGGCGAGCTTGTCTTTCTTAAGATCAATGCCGTTATCTTTTTTGAACTGCTCGTTGAAATACTCAACGATGTGCATATCAAAGTCTTCACCACCGAGGAAGGTGTCGCCATTTGTGGCTTTCACTTCAAACACGCCGTCACCGATTTCAAGTATAGACACATCGAATGTACCGCCGCCAAGGTCATAAACCGCGATTGTCTTGCCATCTTCTTTATTCATGCCATAGGCAAGAGCGGCTGCGGTCGGCTCGTTGATAATACGTAGGACTTCAAGACCTGCAATTTTACCGGCATCTTTTGTGGCTTGGCGTTGCGCGTCGTTAAAGTAGGCAGGCACCGTAATAACGGCTTGTGTCACTGTGGAGCCGAGGAAATCTTCCGCCGTCTCTTTCATTTTTGTCAGGATCATCGCTGAAATCTCAGACGGGCTCAGCGCTTTGTCGCGACCTTGGACGTAAGCGTCGCCGCCTTTACCTTTAACAATTGCATAAGGCACGAGCTTTGCATCTTTTTTAACAGCCGGATCCGTCATCGCACGACCAATGAGGCGTTTTACTGCAAAATATGTATGGTCTGGGTTTGTTACCGCTTGGCGACGGGCCGTCTGGCCAATCAGACGCTCACCGTCTTCTGTGAAGGCGACGACAGATGGGGTTGTGCGTTGGCCTTCGCTATTTTCGATAACGCGGGCTTTGTCGCCGTCCATGACTGCGACACAAGAGTTCGTTGTACCAAGATCGATACCAATAACTTTAGACATGTGAGTCTCCTAAATGCAGAGGTTGCCTAAATCGAGCAACCATAGTGTTCGTAAAATGGCGTAAAACCGCCGTTAAACGCGATATGGGGGGCATTTGTACCTGCGCAAGGGCAAGGGCGTGAAAAGACTCATTTTTTTTGAAAAGCGATCTTTAGGGGACGTATAGATTAGCGTCAAACAAGACGGGTTTCTATAGAGGAAAAATACAGGCCCCGCATTCCCCCGAATGCGAGGCCTATCCTAACCAAGGTCAGGCAGAGCCAAACCCACACTGAGGCTCTAGAAACTTTATTACTGGATGAAGGTGAACAGAATCTGAGTGACCCGCGCACTTGCTTTTTGTTCATATTCAGTTCAGGATGTATGCCTATGCATAGCGTGGGGGTGCTCTGATGAACACCCCTATACATTATGTAAACTAAACTCACAATTAAGGGGACGACCATGAGTAAACGTGACGAGCTTATCACAAAATATGCAGCTGATCTTAAAGAAAAATGCGGTGTCAGTGCGGATATGGATTTTCTGCGCAAGGTAACAATAGGCTGCGGCCCATCTATTTATAACCGCGACGCGTCTACTGTATCTGCGTCCGATAAGTCTGAGCTGGAAACAGTCAAGAATAATTTCCTGATCAAAAAACTGGGTCTCAAAGACAGTCCAGAGCTTGATAGCGCTATTAATGCCGTAATGGATCAATATGGCCGTTCGACAAAAGCGAAATACCGCGCTGTTGTTTATTATCTACTCGCCAAGCATTTCAATAAAGAGTCTGTCTATAATAAATAGACATCTCACATCGTAGTCTTTGTGGCAAAACTTGCCGCAGAATTACAGGCGCAGCTTTGCATCCTCCAAGATTTTAGCTGCGCCATTTTTATATCTGGTTTTTGAAATTCGTTTTGATACAACCAATTTACTTTGATACAGTCAATTTACGATGACATGCGCCGTACAAAAATTTCCAGACGGCTTTGCGCATTACCCTCTCTATTTTTCACCAGACGAGCAAGCGACCTTAATCGACGCTGTGAAAGCGGGCGTGGCGCAGGCGCCGTTTTATCAACCGACAATGCCGCGGACTGGAGCGCCCCTTTCTGTTGTCATGAGTAACTTTGGGCCCCTCGGCTGGGTCACAGATAAAGAGCGTGGCTACCGCTATGAAGACGCGCATCCGAAAACTGGGACGCGGTGGCCTACTCTTCCTGATTTGCTTGGACAGCTTTGGGATGATGTTAGCGGTTTTCCCGCACGTCCCGAAGCCTGCCTCATTAATTGGTATAGGCAGGGCGCGAAAATGGGGATGCATATTGATAATGATGAGCTTGACGTGCGTGCGCCCGTCGTATCAGTCAGTCTTGGTGACCCTGCCATGTTCCGTATTGGCGGCCCCACGCGCGGCGGCCCGACACAAGGTATAAAGCTCTTTTCAGGAGATGTTGTTGTGCTCGCAGGTGAGGCACGGCTCTGTCATCATGGCGTGTCGAAAGTTTTTTTTGGGGAAAGCGCGCTCGTGCCGAAAGGCGGGCGAATAAACCTGACCATGCGGCGCGTAAATACTCTATGATTGAGGTATTCTTTTAAAAGGGATGAAAACGCAGTTTAGAACACACTTGTCAGGCGAGTGTTAAGTCTTCTTTGGAAATTATGAGCTACGATAAATTATGAAACGTATTTTTCTTACCTCTGCCGCCGTATTGGGACTGGCCTTCTGCGTGTCGTCATGCTCACGAACAGAGCCTGCGCAAATGTCTGAGGCGATAGCAAAAGTCAGCCAGCCTGCGGCGCAAAATTCTGAGCCTGTGGTGAAGGTGGCGCAAATGGGTGGGGCGGCTGCGGCTGCGGCGCGTAATTATTTTCCCGTCAAGCGCTGCATTAATATGGGCAATGCGCTGGAATCTGAGAACGAAGGCGATTGGGGCTATACCATTCGCGAACGAGATTTTCACACTATCAGAAAAGCAGGATTTGACACGGTACGTATTCCTGTGCGCTGGGATATAAAAATACAGCCTCAACCCCCTTACAGAATCGATCCTGCCCTTATGCAGCGCGTGATTGATGTGGTCGGCCAAGCGCAAAATGCGGGGCTAGGGGTCGTGCTTGACGTGCATCATTATCGTGACCTTATGGCAGCTGTCAGTCCTAAGGACGCGGACAAATTTCTGGCGATATGGGATCAGATTGCGCGTGCCTTTGCCGCCGCGCCGTCCACCGTTTATTTCGAACTCTTAAACGAGCCGACTGAGGCTGATATGGGCGAGCTTAACGCGTTATATGCGCAAGCCTTACAAATTATTCGTCGTAGCAATCCGACGCGCGCTGTTATGATGGGGGGTAACCGCTGGAACTCCCTTGATACGCTTGAGCAAGTCCGTTTCCCGCGCGATCCTTACCTCGTCGCGACTTACCATGATTACGGCCCGCATGAATTTACACATCAAGGCGCAAGCTGGGAAGATAATCCCCCACCTATGGGTACAAAATGGGGCTCTCGCAAGGATAGAGCAGAACTGAACGAGATTGTGAATCGTGCGCGATCTTTCAAGGACCGGACGGGATTACCTGTCTTCGTCGGAGAGTTTGGTGTCATTAATTCCGTTCCAGATAATCAACGCGCCGCTTGGATTAAAGCCCGGCGTAAAGCGATGGAGCAAGCGGGTCTTTCATGGTGTGTCTGGGATTACTCTGCTGCCTTTAATAGCTATGACATGTCTACAGAGCGCTGGAAGCCTGAGATATTAGACGCCTTAGTGGGGCGCTAATTCGTGCCCGTTAATTCACCTTCGAGTTTAACCTCTTTGACAAGCAATTTATAACGCTGCGTGCGCCAGACAAGCCAGTAAAGTCGTCCGCCGAGTAGCACTGACGCGACCGTCAGGCTAGCGAGCAGACCGTACCAAATACCGTTAGGGCCGACAGGTGTCTTAAGTCCTAAATACCACGCAAGCGGAAAGCCGACGATCCAATAACAAAATCCCGTCATATACATGGGGGCTTTTACATCTTTAAGCGCGCGCAGGAGTTGGTTGGACGCCACTTGCACAGCGTCTGAGAGCATGAAGGCCGCGGCGAGCGGCAGGAATAATATCGTCAGGCGGCTGACATCTATATTCTCAGGCGTGTCTTTGACGTAGAGCCCGGTGATAAACTCTGGAACGGCCGTCACAAAGACAGCGACGCTCGCCATGGTCGCGACGCAAAGCCCTATGGTAATCAGGCATACCCGCTTCACAGCAGGATGGTTGCGCGCCCCTGCCGCCAATCCTACACGTACAGCGCCCGCCATAGACATCCCCCAAGGCAGCATGAAGGCGAGAGCGGCGACATTCATCGCAATTTGATAGGCTGCAATCTCAAACTTCCCGATAACGCCCATCAAAAGCACGCAGGCATTAAATAACATACCCTCAAAAACGGTCGACACACTAATCGGCCAGCCGAGGATGATGACCTCTTTGAAGCGGTCCCATTTCGGTGTGAAAAAGTCGTTGAAAATACGGAAGCGGTGAGCTTCACTATCAAGACGCACATAGGCAAAAAAAAGCAGAAAGCTGATAAAGTACACTAGTGAGGAGGCAATGCCTGCCCCGATGAGTTCTAAGCGCGGGAAGCCCCAGTTTCCGAAAATAAAGAGATAATTGAAAAAGGCGTTTAGCGCTGTTGAGATAATCACAAGCAGCAGAGGTATCGTAGTCTTATTCAGCGCTGCCAGGAAATTACGCAGGCACATAACGCCTAGCGCAAAGGGCATACCAAAGCTGAGCATTAAGACATATTCACCCGCCATCTTTGACATGACCGGGTCTTGTCCAAAGAAGACAAGCACAGGTTCTGTGAACATAACACCTAATATAATGACAGGCGTCATGAGCGCGACAACCCAGAGCGACATTCGCACGGAATAGCGCACATCATCATAGTCATGTTGATTCGCGCCAAGCGATTGGGAAATGAGTGGGGTCACTGCCGCGACGGGGCCAGACCCAATCATCCAAATCAGAAACATCACGACAAGCCCTAGCGAGCTTGCTGCAAGCGCGTCGGCGCTCACGCGACCAATCATAATGACATCAATGGTATAGACAAAGAACTGCACGATCTGTGTTGCCGCCATAGGCAAGCCGAGCGCTAAAATCGCTTTTAGCTCTCCGGGCCAGTTGGCGGGCATGACTTTTTTGTCTGCGCTTATGAGGCCTGTGTCGGACATAGCGGGGCTATCGTCGAGAAATCTTAATTAGGCAAGAAAAAACCCTGCTCTGGGATGTGGGACAGAGCAGGGAGGTGTGGTGAGGTGGTGCGTGGCTCGAAATATTTTCGCCAACGCACCTTATATAAAGACAAAGCCGTGTGTTATTTCTGACCTGAAAGTTTTTGAGACAAGAGACGGCGCTTTTGTTCCTCAAGACTTTTCTGACCAGGATAGCGACGACGGCTTGGCTGATAAGCGACCGCACTATGCGCGTCACAGTAGGGCGTTGAGGGATCTGTCTTTCGACCACAGAAGCGGAAGTTATCCTTGGACGGGTCACCAATGGGCCATTTGCACATATGCTCGCGGATTGTCAGAATGGTGGCGTATTCACCATTCTCAAGCGGCTTGGCCTCGATCGGCGGTGGGGGCGGCGCTTTTGGAATAGGGCGCGGCGCTTTGCGGGCTGTGGTCACTTTCGCAACGGTACGTGTTCGCGGCGCACTCGGCTTCCCCGTGCGCGGTGTTGAGGGACGTGACGGCTTCGCGCGGCCTGAAAGACCAAGACGGTGCACTTTCCCGATCACGGCGTTACGTGTTACGCCCCCAAGTTGCTTGGCGATTTGTGAAGCGCTTAAGCCTTCTGCCCAAAGTTTCGTCAGGACTTCAACCCGATCTTCTGTCCATGCCATGTTCTTCCCCTCTTAGCCGACCATAGGCCCGCGAAATAATATTCTTTCACGACGCGAAGCTCGGTGTTGACCGCACACTTTGCGCCTATTTATGCGGCCAACTACGAATAATATGGCCTACTACATCTAGTGTTAGCTTACAGCAGCCCCCGCCTCGCTCACACAAGATAAAGTATACAAAAGGTTAACAGGCACAAGATAAAGTTAGCGCTTATCCACAATAAACTAGATATAGACTCGTAAAAGCTGTGAATTTAAGGCCCTTTTCAGCGGTTTGTCGGCAAGAGGTGCGGTGGGCGCAATATTTTACCTAAAATCTGCCAATCTCTGGCTTGGCGTTGCAAATAACGCATGTTACCGGTGAGCTGTAACGAAGAAACGAACTTTATGTCTGACAGCTCAACATCCCCATTTCTTGAGACCACCCCGCCGACAACGCGCGTGGGGAAGGGCATGAACTGGCTTGGGCTTTGGACGCTTTATACAAAAGAGGTGAAACGCTTTTGGCGAGTGGGGCCGCAGACATTGCTCGCGCCTGTTGTGTCTAATCTACTTTATTTGACTGTCTTTGTTTTGGCGTTTTCAGAAAACCGTGCAGGTGGGGCAGACGGCTTTATCGCCTTTCTCATTCCGGGACTCATTATGCTGGGGATTTTGAACAATTCGTCTGCCAATAGCTCAAGCTCTCTGATGACCGGCAAAATGATGGGCTCTATTATAGATGTGCTCATGCCGCCGCTCTCCCATATTGAGCTCGCGCTTGGCTATCTCAGCGGGGCGGCGACACGCGGTATATTGGTCGCTATCTTTACAGCGTTTGTGTTGTCCATGTTTGGGCTGACATGGCCTGTGCACTGGTGGGCTGTGCTTTATTTCGGTGCATCCGCCGCGATTATGATGGGGATGGTCGGAATGCTCTCAGGCATCTGGGCAGAGAAATTTGATCAGCTCGCCGTTGTCAATCAATTCATCATCTTGCCACTGTCTTTCCTGTCGGGTACATTTTACAGCATTAATGTCCTGCCAGAGATTTGGCAGACCATCATCCAGTGGAATCCCATGTTCTACCTCATTGACGGGTTTCGTTACGGTTTTATGGGCCCGGCGGATGGCAATATTCAAATCGGGGCCATTCTGACGGCCGTCATTAATATCACATTATTCTTAGTCTGCTTGCGGGTGCTCAAATCTGGCTGGCGGCTAAAGGCTTAAACGCCAGATAAAACAGGGGACAATTATGTCAACGAATGAACATATGTATGATTGCTATAAGCCGCCAGAGCAGCTGTTTGTGCGCGGTGAGGGCGCTTATCTTTATACCGACAAAGGCGA
>CALLME010000180.1 GCA_938007945.1 uncultured Caulobacterales bacterium | reverse complement strand
GGTACCGCGCAGGGGCTTTCGCCTGATGCTTGGGCGGCGCGCGTATTGGGATATTGGGAAAGCTATGACGCGGACTATGTCTTAGTCGAAGTGAACCAGGGCGGGGAGATGGTCAGCTCAATATTGAAAAACATAAATCCTGACGTGCTTTTGCGAACGGTCTATGCGTCTCGCGGAAAGGTGGCGCGGGCGGAACCCGTATCCGCGCTATACACGCAAGGCCGTGTGAATCATGTACGTCCGTTTCCTGAGCTTGAAGATGAGTTGGCGTCACTCGGCACAGAGGCTTCTATTCGCGGATCAAAAAGCCCTGACCGTGCAGACGCGCTGGTTTGGGCCGTCACAGATTTGTTGTTGTCTGAAAGGCAGGCCCCGCGCATTCGGCAAATATAATTTCGGCTTCCCATATATGGCGCTATAGACACCCTATGGAAGTTTTAGGTCTCATTATATTTGTTGCGGTCATCGCATTCATTTTCTTGCGTTTAAACGGTGACTATACGCCGCCGCAATCTAGCGTACCTGACCCCAAAATATTTCGTCACTTTGAGGCGCGCGATAGCCTATTTGTGAATGCGTCTGAGCGGGCGTTCTTTTTAAGCCTTGAATCTGCTTTGCCGCCAACCTTTCGGCTACAAACAAAAACGCGACTTGAGGATATCATTCGCGTTAAGCCTGATTTACCGAATGCAAAGCTCGCTTTTCAGTTGCGCGGGCGCATTAAAAGCCGACATATTGATTTTCTTGTGATTGATCACGCAGGCCGACCGCGCTGTGCCATTGAGCTTGATGGCAGCTCTCATAGCGCGCAAAAGGCGGCTGCGGGTGACATCTTAAAAAATGGAGTGTTCGCCGCGACGCGCGTTCCATTTTACCGCGTCAAAGTTGGCGATGATTTTGCAAAATGCGCCCAAAATATTGTTCGAGAGCTTTAGCCTGTTAAACTCTCCTTAACGCTCGCGCGTCATTTTGCAGCCCGCAGGATGAGGTGGGCAAGATGGCTATAAGCAAAAAATTTACACTCAAAAAAGAGATGAAATCTGTCACGGGACAACTCGCCGATTTAAACGTCGAGCTTGCCGAACAAATGATTTTGCTCGCCTCGCAAACAGGTGAAAGTGCGCCACTTATTGGTGCGGTCAAAGCCTTGCGCGAAGCCGAAGGTGTCTACTGCCAGAACAGTGCGCCCGATAAACATGCCAAGGTACAACAGTCGCTTGGAGACATTTTGCTCACACTGGGTCGCGTGAACGGCGATATTGATGCGCTTGACGCCTCTGTCTCGGCTTATCGCAGCGCGATAACACTCGCCTCGCTCCTCGGTGATGAGCCCATGCGCCGCGAGGTGAAGAAAAATTACGCCACGGCGCGTCGTCTTTTAGAAAACCGCATCGGTAAATCAGACTTGCGTGGCGCGGCTTAATTCTCGACGCGATATTTCAGCTATCTATGTCCCCTGATTGAGCGTGTAAAAAACTTAAACGTTATAAGTCCCTAGCGCATTCGCGCTTTATCTAATCCCCGCCCTCCCATTTTCCCCTAATTTTTGTTCATCGACGGACATGTGTCCGCAGAGTTTTAGAGGGTTCTCTTTTAAAAACTCCAACCCTTTTCGATGGATAATTTATGAAATTTCGGCTTCCGAGCCTGCGTACGTCGCAGGCCAAAGACATGGCTGCGTCTCAAAATACTGAGACAAAATCTGGCACGCCACTTGTCGCTTTGCAGTTTACAGATGCGGGCCTGAATGCCGTCTGGAGTGGCCGTGATTTTGGGACGCTGTCTCGCGAAGGCTATCAAAAAAATGCGGTTGTCTTTCGTTGTGTGCGCTTGATTGCAGAAGCCGCCGCCTCTGTGCCTGTCTGCGTGCGTCGCGGCGAAGTGTGTGAAGACGGCGATCCTGCCGAACGGCTTTTGACACGCGGTCATCCTGGCGCATCGGCCGAGGACGTGATGGAACAATTTTACGGTCTTTTGCAAGTCAGCGGTAACGGATATCTCGAAGCGGCTATGGTCGACGGCGTACCTGTCGCGCTTTACGCGTTGCGCCCTGACCGTGTGAAAACTTTGTGCGATAAATCGGGCTGGCCTTGCGGATATGAATATGAGGCGGGCGGTCATAGGCGCAGTTTTCGTATTGATACTGCGACGGGTCGCTCGGCTGTCTTTCACGCCAAGCTCTTTAACCCGCTTGATGATGGGCGCGGTCATAGCCCACTCGCGGCGGCGGCGAGTGCAGTGGATATCCATAATGCAGGCGGGCGTTGGACAAAGGCGCTGCTCGATAACGCCGCCCGGCCAAGCGGTGCTCTGATTTACAAAGGTGCGAGCGGGGCAGAGCGTCTGTCAGATGAACAATTTGACCGCCTCAAAACAGAACTTGAGGGCGCGCATGCAGGGGCCAGCAATGCAGGGCGTCCGATGGTACTTGAAGGCGGACTAGATTGGAAAGCCATGAGTTTCTCGCCCGCGGATATGGATTTTATGGAGGCGCGTCGAGACGCCGCGCGCGATATTGCGCTCGCCTTTGGTGTGCCGCCAATGTTGCTCGGGATTCCAGGTGACAATACATATTCAAATTATAAAGAGGCCAATCTCGCCTTTTGGCGCCAAACGATTATTCCGCTTGTGAGTAAAACAACGCGCGGTATGGAGCGCTGGCTTCAAGCTTTTTACGGCGATGATCTGCGCTTGGTGCTTGAGCTTGATAAAGTTTCTGCCTTGACGGATGAGCGCGGCCAGCTTTGGGAGCGGCTTGGAGCGGCCAGCTTTATCAATGACGCGGAACGCCGTTCACTCGCAGGCCTACCAGAGCAGACAACAGAACAAAGCCGTGGAAACTCACATGAGTGAGAGATCCTTAAGCTTTGACCGCACCATTTCATTTGGACTTATTGTCGCCGTGCTTGTGCAATCGGCGAGCGCCTTGTTGTGGGTCGGTGCGGCGGAGACACGGCTACTCATGCTTGAACGGACAATGAATATGAAGCCGCCCGTCTCAGAGCGTCTCGCTCGCATTGAAGAGCAGATGGAAATGACACGTTTGTCGCTCTCTCGCATTGAGCGTCAGCTTGATGACAGCCAAAAAAACGCCCGACCTTAAGGACCCATTATGTCAAAAAAAGACCACGCTGATGAGACCCTCATCAGTGGCTATGCCAGCCTGTTTGGCGTTCAAGATATCTCCGGCGATATCGTGTGCCGCGGCGCATTTGCGCAGAGCCTGCTCAAGCGACCGATGCAGGCGCTCCCCATGCTCTTTGGGCATGAAACGCAAATGCCGATCGGCGTCTGGGACCGCGTATTTGAGGACGAGACGGGCCTGTTTGTGCAGGGGCGCTTGTCACGTCTTGAAAAATCCCGCCGTCATATCAACCGCCTTGTGGACGCAGGCGCGCTGACAGGGCTGTCGATTGGCTACCGTGCTTTGCGCTCAACGAAACGCGCGGCAGGTGGGCGCGATCTTTTTGAACTCGATTTGTGGGAAGTCTCGATTGTGGCTTTCCCCATGCTGCGTGACGCGCGGTTTTCAATCTCACAATCATCTGACCCGCAATCTTTCACAGCTATTCAAAGGACAGCTACATGAAAACACTCACCCCTAAAGAAACCAAATCCGCGTCTGGCAAAGCGCTGATGTCGGATTTTTCTAAAACATTTGAAAGTTTCAAAAACGCCAATGATGAACGCCTCGCACAGATTGAGGCTAAGTCGAGCGCCGATGCTTTAACAGAGCAAAAAGTCGCGCGCATTGATGCCGCCCTGACAGAGCAATCCAAACGCATTGAACGTCTTTCTATCGCACAGACACAGCCCACACTTGGTCAAGCGGCTGGTAACAGCGAAGCGAAATCCGCTTGGTCAAATTATATCCGCTCAGGTGATCTCTCCGCACTCAAATCTCTGGAAGGGAAATCGCTTTCGACTTCTGACGGCGAAGGCGGCTATGTTGCCCCTGTCGAAGCGGAGAGCATGATTGACCGCGCGCTTGAGCATGCCTCTCCATTTCGCGCGATTGCCACTGTACGCCGCGTTGGCTCTGGCCAGTTCCGTAAACCCGTAAGCGCAGGCGGCATTACCGCGGGCTGGGCGGGCGAGACGGATGTGCGCACAGAGACAACAGCGCCTTCACTTGACTTGCTTGAATTCCCCGCAGGCGAGCTTTACGCCATGCCCGCCGCGACGCAAACTTTGCTCGATGACGGTGTGGCAGATGTCGATCAATGGCTCGCTGATGAAGTGCGCGATGTCTTTGCGACGCAAGAGACAGCCGCTTTCATGACAGGTGACGGCGTAAATAAACCACGTGGGATTTTGGACTATACCCAAGTCAATAATGATGCCCATAGTTGGGGAAATATTGGCACAGTCAGTACGGGCATTGACGGCGATTTCGATGACGCTGCGCCCGTGGATGCGCTGCTTGATTTAGTATATGCGCCGCAAAGCCGGTACCGTGCTGACGCGAGTTTCGTGATGAACCGCCGCACAGTCAGTGCCATTCGCAAGTTCAAAGACGCGGACGGAAATTACATTTGGCAAGCCGCGACAGAGGCGGGTACGCCGTCAACACTTCTTGGCTATAGCCTGACTGAAGTCGAAGATATGCCAGATATTGGCAGCGGCACAACACCGATTGCCTTTGGTGATTTCCGCCGGGGCTATCTGATTGTGGACCGCCAAGGCGTGCGTGTTCTGCGTGATCCATATTCCGCCAAACCGTTTGTCCTGTTCTACACGACCAAACGTGTCGGCGGCGGGGTGCAGGATTTCAACGCCATCAAACTTCTGAAGTTCGCGGCTTAACTCACCCTCATCTTAAACGTGAGCCTCGCAGTGTCTGCGGGGCTTTTATCTCCCTTTGAAAGGCTCCCATGACTATATTTGATATCTCAACACCTGAGACTGAGCCGGTGACGCTTGAGTATATTAAGACGTTTTTACGCGTGGATCACGCTGACGAGGACGCGCTGATTTCTGATCTGATCCAGAGTGCACGAGAGCGTGTCGAAGGTCTTATTGGCGGCGCGCTTATTTCTCGACCACGGCGCTATACGGGCAGCAAAGTTTCGGCTCGCGGCGTCTTTATTGCCCATAGCGAGATAAGCGATATTACAGCTCTACGCGTCGTCGGCGATGAGGCGACGACTGAGATTTCTCTGAGCGCTTTGTCAATTAATTTGCGTTGTAATCCACCTTCCATTCGTCTGAAAGACCGCCCGTCATTTAAGAGCTTTCAGCCGTCAGCGACGACATTGGAAGTTGATTTTATCGCAGGTTACGGCGCGAGCCCAGAGGATGTACCTATGCCTCTGCGCCAAGCGGTCTTACTCCTCCTTGCCCAAAGTTATGAATACCGCGCGCCGTCTGACGCGCCGCCGACCGTGCCAATGATGGTAGACGCGCTCATCATGCCTTACCGTCAGGTGCGGCTATGATTGGCGATTTGCGCAGCCGCCTTGGCGTTTACAAACCGCAACTCACGACCGATGAATTCGGCGGTAATGTCACGAACTGGGTCTGGCACGGCAAAGTTTGGGGACACATCACGCCGCGTTCTCTGACTGAAATACAAGAAAACGGCCGCCTGAAAGTCACCCAAAGCTACCGCGTCACTATACGTTTTCGCGCAGATTTTCCAGAACGCGCGCGCCTCATGTGGGGCAGCCGTATCTTGCGCGTTGTCAGCGGATCTGATCCCGATAATCGGCGCGAGCGGCTTCACTTAGTTTGCGAAGAGGAACAGCAATGACAGATTTCAATTCTGTGACTGATGTTGCGCGTGCGCTGCATGATGTGATGTCTAGCGATATGCATATCCAGGACGCGCTCGGCAGTCCTGCCCGTCTTTATGATGACCCGCCTGAAGACCCTGTCTTTCCCTATCTCACTTACGGCCCCGTGCGCAGCGAAGATAAGAGCGTAGACGGTGCGCGGCTAACAGCGCATGAAATCACGCTGCATCTTTGGTCACGTTATAGTGGCCGCGCCGAAGCCTTGGCGTTAATAGGCACGATTGCGACCGCGCTGACAACGGCACCGTTTGAGCTGTCCGAGGTCACGCTTGTGAACCGCCATATTATTTACACTGACATTTTTCGCGCAAGCGATGGGCTGACCCTGCACGGGGTGGTGCGTTTGCGCGTGACAACTGATCGCGAACTGGAGACAACATCATGAGTGCAAAAGCTGGACGCGACGTCCTGATTAAATTCAAAAACGAGGCGGGCGATTTCATTTCTATCGCAGGACTACGGGCCAAGACCTTGCGCTTTAACGCGCGCACGATTGACGTGACCGATAGCGCCTCTATTGAGGCGTGGCGTGAGCTTCTGCCTGGCGCAGGCGTAAAATCGGCGGAAATTTCGGGGGCAGGTGTGTTTCGTGACCAGCCGTCAGATATGCTCGCGCATGAGGCGTTTTTCGCCCAAAGCGCGAAAGACTGCCAATTTATCATGCCAAGTTTCGGCACAATCGAAGGCCCCTTTCTTATCACCGCGCTAAGCTATGCAGGTGAATATAAAGGCGAGGCGAGTTTTGAACTGACGCTGGTCTCGGCAGGCGCGCTTAGTTTCAATGCCGCGTGAATTTCCAGTCAGGTGACGTGCGCGTCACAATTTCTGGCAAGCCTTATATTTTGCGCCTCACCTTGGGGGCGCTTTTTGAAATTTCTGAACAGCTTTCTGCGCCGTCTCCGCAAACGCTCTCCTCCTGTTTGCGGAGCCTCACCACGGCGCAGGCCCAAGTCCTGCTGAGTTGTCTATGTCGTCCGCCCCTCACGGCATGTGACAGCTCAGCAGGCAACGTTTCGGAGAGCGAGATGAAACGGCTCTTGCCAGAAATTTGCCGCGTCTTTGAGTGCGCATTTAAAAGTCCATCGCCATGAACGCGTCAGAAAATAATTGGCCATTTGAGGCGTGGTTGCGCCTTGCTGTGAAAGGCTTTCGGCTTTCGCCCGACGAATTTTGGGAAATGTCTCTTCGCGATTGGCTGACGCTGACCCGCACCGAGCAAACTCCTTGCTTAAATGCCCAAGACTTAGAGGCGCTACTAATTCAATTTCCTGATGAGGTAAAACATGACTCCGACTGATGAGGCTGCACAAGCGGTCACGGATTTTGCCAACGGCCCTGCACTTGTCGCAGCTGACGAAACGGCCAAACTTTTTGAAGCCGCAGGCGAGCGTATTGCTGACGCGCTAGAAACTGCTGCGCGCTCTGGTGAGCTATCATTTAATACGATGGCGGAAAACGTGGCGCGCGACCTCGCACGACTGGCAGTGTCTGAATTAATTACTTCGCCTTTGCAGAGCGTGATTGGTTCTATTGGAGGGCAAATTACGGGGACTGTTTTTGGTGGGGGGGGCTCAACGCAAAAACCACCTGTCACTGTGAATATGAATGTTTCCGGCGTGTCAGATCCCAGCGCATTTGCGCGTTCGCAAAGTCAAATTTCAACCTCTCTCGCTCGCGCTGTTTCTGCAGGCCAGCGCTATATTTAAGGGCAGATTATGAGCTCATTTCATGACGTCGTTTTTCCACTGAGCCTTGCCTTTGGCGCGAGCGGTGGGCCGACTCGCAAAACGCAAATTACGCAACTGGCGAGCGGCGGCGAGCACCGCAATAATCCTCACGCTTTTTCTCGGCGCAGCTATAATGCGGCGGCTGGCGTTAAATCCCATAAGGACTTGCAAACCCTCATCAGCTTTTTTGAGGCGCGTGGGGGGCAGCTTTACAGCTTTCGATTTAAAGACCCAGTCGATCATTTGTCTTGTGATATCGACGAAACACCAAGCGCGACAGACCAAGTCGTAGCCGTAGGTGATGGAGCTGAGACTGAGTTTCTGATTTATAAAAATTACAGTGACGTGGCAGGGCAGTCTCGGCGGCCCATTACGAAATTCGTAGACGGAACAGTCAGCGTGGCAATTGACGGCGCAGTGCTTAACCCTTTTGATTATGCCGTCAATATACAGACTGGCCTCTTGTCATTCAGCGCACCGCCAAATGAGGGTGTAGTGATTTCGGCAGGCTATGCGTTTCATGTGCCCGTGAGATTCGGAACTGACCGTTTGGAACTTAGTCTCGAAGCTTTTGGTGCTGGCGAGATTGCGCAAGTGCCGCTTGTGGAGGTGTTTGATGCGTAATCTTACACCTCTACTTACGGCTCATATTAAGAGCAGGGCAACAACACTTTGCCATATTTGGACAATTACGCGCGCAGACGGTCAGCGCTTGGGCTTTACTGATCATGACCAAACGCTCGTCATCGACGGCCTTGATTATCAAGCGATGAGCGGGATGAGCGGCGGCGATACAGATGGCTCGCTCGGCTTTTCAATTGATAATGGTCACGTCAAAAGCGTGCTATCAGACACGAGAATTTCAACAGATGATATTAATGCGGGGCTTTATGACGGGGCAACTCTGACCTGCGAATTAATTAACTGGCAAGACCTTTCGCAAAGGCAAGCTCTGACGCGCGGACAGCTTGGCAAAATCACACAGCAAGATAATTATTTTGAAGCTGAGTGGATTGGCGAAGGGGCCAAACTTGACCGCACACAAGGGCGCGTTTTCTCGCGCATTTGCGACGCAAGTTTTGGCGATGCGCGCTGCGGACTGAATGCGGCTAATTTTGCAGCCGGCACGCAATGTCCACGCAGTTATCAAGCCTGCAAAGAAATATTTAATAATCTCATTAACTTTCGCGGCTTTCCGTATTTAATTGGTGATGACGCGCTGACGGCGGCCCCGCTTGAGACAGATAGGCGAGACGGTGGATCGCGCTATCAGGATATTTTATAATGGCAGTTGAAGAGGCCGTTCTGAAACAACGCATCGTTACAGAAGCTTACCGCTGGATTGATACGCCCTATCGTCATCAAGCGAGCTTGCACACTGTCGGGGCAGACTGCCTTGGACTAATTCGTGGTGTGTGGCGAGAAATTTATGGCAGCGAACCCGCCCCTATCCCGCCCTATACCCCTGATTGGGCGGAAGCGCGCGGCGAGGAAACGCTATTAATTGCAGCGCAAAATTATCTCACTGAAATAGATTTTAATCACACCCTTCCGGGACATGTTATGCTGTTTCGTATGAGCGCGGACGCGCCTTGTAAACATATCGCCATCAAAGCAACTGACAACACAATCATTCATGCATATTGGGGCCGCGCAGTCGTGGAAAGCTATCTCGTACCCTATTGGCAAAAGCGTCACGTCTATAGCTTTGCCTTCCCAGAATTAGAAAGTTTCACATGAGCACTCTTGTCGTTTCTGGCGTTCAGTCTATCGGCCAATCCCTCGGCAGCGCACTTGTCCAAACCGCCTCCAGCGCCGCCATGTCATTTGCCAATAGCGCGATAAGTCAGCTCTTTGATAACCGCGTCTTTGAAGGCCCGCGCTTGCAAGATTTCAAGCTAATGACGTCACGAGACGGCACAGCTATACCACGTAGCTATGGCCGTGTGCGCGTCGCAGGCCAAGTGATTTGGGCCTCTCGCATTAAGGAAACTGTGAAGACAGAACGCGTCGGTGGGAAGGGCGGCCCAAAACAAAAAGACTATAGCTATTCCATGAGCTTCGCTCTGGGTCTTTGTGAAGGCGAAATTAGAAGCGTCGATAAGATTTGGGTTAATGGGCAGCCCCTACGTATTATGGGGCTGACTCACCGTATTTATTTAGGAAATGAGACTCAACTCCCTGACCCTATTATTAGCGCCATTGATGGTCTTGGGGGTGACGTCCCCGCCTTTCGTGGGACGGCCTATATTGTGTTTGAAGATTTTCCGCTTGATGACTACGGTGGGCGTATGCCACAATTTAATGCCGAAGTGACGCGCGTACCGCCGTCTTACTCGGACGTACCGCGCCTTGAAGACCAAGTAACAGGCGTGCACCTTTTGCCCTCATCTGGTGAGTTTACATACAGCACTGATATTATCGAAGACATCTCTTCGCCTGGGGCGGCCAAGGCTGTGAATATGAATAATATCTCGGGGCAGAGCGATATAGTATTGGCGCTAGATCAGTTAGAGACCGCGTTGCCCGCCTGCCGTAATGTGTCTCTTGTCATCAGCTGGTTTGGAGATGATTTGCGTGTCGGCGAGTGCAAGCTGCGCCCGGGTGTTGAGAGCCGTACGCGATTAGTTGAAGGCGGGGAATGGCGTGTCGGGTCGGAAACGCGTGAAGAGGCTTATCTAATTAGCACCGACAGTGAGAACCGTCCTGTTTATGGCGGTACACCGTCTGACCAGTCTATCCTACAAGCCATAGAAACGCTAAAAAAGCGTGGTTATCACATCACGATTTACCCCTTTATTTTAATGGATATCCCTGAGGGCAATAGCTTGCCTGATCCTTATGGCGGTGGGGCTCAAGCCAAGTTTCCTTGGCGTGGGCGTATCACCTGCCATCCTGCGGCGGGGCAAGAGGACACGGTGGATCAGACCGCAGATGCGAGTGCACAAGTCGAGACGTTCTTTGGACAGGCGGCGCCCCGTGATTTTGGTCAAATCGGTCAGGCGGTAAGCTATAACGGAACAGAGACAAGTTTGCGACGCTTTATTTTGCACTATGCTAAACTTGCGCAGATTGCGGGTGGGGTTGAGCGCTTTGTAATCAGTTCAGAGATGGTCGGCCTCACTACAATCCGCAGTACACGCACGGAATATCCTGCGGTGCAAAAGCTACGAGATCTGCTCGCGGATGTGCGCTTAGTCTTGCCAAACACCCAACTCTCTTATGCAGCAGATTGGTCTGAATATTTTGGGCACCATCCGAGTGACGGTCTTGGGGATGTCAACTTTCACCTCGACGCATTATGGGCTGATATTAATTTAGACGGCGTTGGGATTGATGCTTACTTCCCGCTGGCTGATTGGCGAGAGGGCCTGCACCTAGATGCGGATATTAGTCCCTCAATTTATGACTCAGATTATCTTGCGACAAACGTACGCAAAGGCGAGGGATTTGATTTCTATTATAAATCCGAGGAAGATCGTACCGCACAGATACGTACGGCTATTTCTGATCTTGCCTATCAAAAAAGCTGGGTGTTTCGCTATAAGGATTTATTTAATTGGTGGTATAACCCCCACATTAATCGTTTGAACGGCGAGGAAACAACCCAGACCCCTTGGGTGCCCCGGAGTAAACCCTTTTGGCTGACAGAGATTGGATGCCCCGCGATTGACAAGGGCGCGAACCAGCCCAATGTTTTTTATGACCCAAAAAGCGCGGAGTCTGCTTTGCCGTATTTTTCAGGCGGGACGCGTGATGATCTTATCCAAAGGCGTTATCTTGAAGCTTTCCTTGGTTTTTACAGCCAAGGTCTAAATAATCCGGCCTCAGATATTTATGACGGCCGCATGATAGACATGGACGCCACGCATGTCTGGTGTTGGGACGCGCGACCTTATCCTGACTTTCCTGCGCGAACAGATGTGTGGGCAGATGGCCCCAATTGGGAGCTTGGACATTGGCTGACGGGGCGCACGGGGCTTGTGCTTGTGGCAGATGTCGTGCGCGACCTCGTGCTCAAAAGCGGGGTCAGCGCGGTGGATGTTTCAGATATTACAGGTGTGCTTGAAGGCTTTATGCTCGACCGTCCGATGAGTACGCGCGCCGCCCTTGGCCCGCTTGCGATGATTTACGGCTTTGATATGGTTGAGCGCGCAGACAGTTTGTTTTTTAAAGCCCAAGACGGCGCCGCAGATATTAATCTCACCTTTGATGATGTGGTGAAGTTTGAGACCGGACAAGCGGTTATTTCGCGCGTTAAAGACGACCCTGAAGGACGTGTCCTTGATATGCGTCTCTATTACATTGACGGCGCGCGCGATCATCAGACAGCGAGCTTGTTTGCGCGTAATTTAAAGGCTGAGACCGTTCGTATATTAGATGTCAGCGTACCAATTGTAATGGATGCGGGTTTTGCGAGACTCAGTTCCGAGCGTCTGCTGTCGCGCGCGACAGAGCTGGACCAATCTATTAGTTTTGCTGTGCCGCACACACAACTCCGTTTAGAAGTTGGTGACCGCGTCACCGTGCCAGGTCAATCAGGCACGTGGCAGATTACAGGTCTTGACCGTTCAGGCTCAGAAGGCGCGCCGAGCCGCGTAAATGCGCGGGCGGCTTCAGATGCACAAGCTGCAAATCCGCGCGTTGCTGTGACGACACCTACAATTGTGCCCGATGTGGCCTGGTCGCCTAAACCAGAAATCGTGTGCCTTGATATTCCAAATTTTAAAGACACGCCGCGCTCTGGGCCGTTGGTTGGCGTGATTTTAGTACCGTTCAATAGAGCGCAAATTAGTCTTAATGAGTCGTCTGTTTCCGTCACTCAGCCATTAATCCACGGACGCATCCAAACGCCTTTTGGCGCGGGCCCCGTCGGACGTTTTGATCATAAAGCGGCGTTCGAGTTTACTCTCTCACGTGAAGATTTCAGCGCGGTCAATGAAGGCGATATTCTTTCGGGCGCTAATAAATTCGCCGTACAAGTGGGTGAGGCTTGGGAAATACTCCAAATCGCGTCGCTCACACTTATTGGGCAGGGCCGTTATTATGCTCGGCATTTACTGCGCGGTCTTTACGGCACAGATGTTGATATGGGCGACATCGAAGGGGGTGCGCGCATTGTCTGGTTAGGGCAGGGGCTAGAAAATTTAGCCATGACCCAAGATAGAGGCGAAGCGATTACGCTTAACTCTGTGGCCGCAGGGCGCGCCTCTGAGCCGCTTACATTGACATATGAAGCCCGTCATTTGCGCCCGCTCTCACCTGTCCATGCGAAAGTCGTTCAGTCTGGAGATGCTTTGCAGGTCAGTTGGATAAGGCGATCGCGTGCCGTTGGACAATACTGGTCTGGGCTTGATACGCCGCTTGGCGAGGACGTCTCGCTCTTTCAAGTTAAGGGATATCGCGACGGAGAACTAATAGAGCGCGTAGAGACAGACACGACGTCTGCCTCACTTAAAACTCTAGACCTTGATCGCCTTGAAATTGCCCAAGGGTCTACGGAATATGGCTTTGGTTCCGCGCTAAGCATGCCGCTTCTCTGACTATTGCACTCCGCCTGCGCTTTCCTACATAGGGAGCGGAGGTATAGACGTGGCGAAAGACCCTTATAAATTACTTGGCGTACCCAAATCAGCAAGCGATGCAGAAATCCGCAAAGCTTATCGCGCGCTTGCTAAAAAGCTGCACCCTGATGTGAATCCTGGCGACGCCAAGAAGGCTGAGCAATTTAAAGAAATCAGCGCAGCTTACACTTTGCTGAGTGATAAAAACCTGCGCGCGCAATATGATAGCGGGCAGGTTGACGGCAGTGGTCAAGCGCAGAATCCCTTTGCGGGTGGGGGCAATCCTTTTGGTCGCGATCCATTTGGCGGCGGGGCGTTCAGACAAACAGGATTTGGTGGCTCTGGTTTTGGGGGCGCAGGCGGTCAAGACGATATGGCCGACCTCTTTTCATCGCTTTTTGGTATGAATATGGGCGCGCAGACCGGCGGGCCAAGACGCCGCGGTTACGGCGCTCAAGCGACCCCCAAGAAGGGCAAAGACGTCCGCTATAAAGTTACGCTCAGTTTTCTGGAGGCTGTTGGCGGCGGTAAAAAACGTATCAAGGCGGGCGGGGAAAGCCTAAACGTTACCATCCCTGCGGGCGTCGTTGACGGGGCCGTCCTGCGACTGCGAGGTAAAGGACGAGCTGGCACAAATGGGGGTCGTACAGGTGACGCAAAGGTCGAGGTGACCGTAAAGCCGCATAAATATTTCAGCCGCGAAGACAATAATATCCGTCTTCGCTTACCAATTTCGCTCAAAGAAGCGCTTCTCGGCGCGAAAGTTAAAATCCCAACGCCGTCTGGCAGCGCTTCGCTCAACATCCCGGCAGGTAGCAATAGCGGTAAAACCATGCGCCTCAAGGGCAAAGGTATCGCAGGCGGCGATATGCTTGTGAGCCCTTATATCGTGCTTAGCGACCCAGATGACGCCGCCCTTAAGGACTGGGCGGCGCAGGCAAGTGGCGATTTTAACCCACGCGAAGCATTGCAGGGCTAATTCTGCTTTGATATGAACTATTTACAACTCTGAACTGTTCATTCAGATTTCGTTCAGGGGTGGGGCGATATAGATAGAATATGACTTTTACACGTCGACATATCACAACTCTCGCAGCAGCAGCTGTTCTTTCTATGCTTATGCCAAGTACGGCGAGCGCGAACAACGGATATGGTGTGAGATTTGACCCTCAAGCTCGGTCTTCGCCTTGGGTGCAGTCTTACGCGCCACCTCAGCGCCTGAGTCGTTACGTTCAGAACACCATTTCTCCATCTAAAGCCAAGGCTATTGCCGCGCAACGGGTTCCCGGAGCCAAATTTGTGGACATTTCGCGCTCTGGAGGACAGTACCGTGTTCGGATGCTCCAAAAAAATGGTAAAGTCATTGATGTTTTGATTGACGCCGCTACAGGTCGTGTCCTTAACTAGGCTTAAGTCAATAAAAGAGTTAAATCCTTTACGGCTTTTGAGTATATTATACTGACTACTTATGAATTGGGGCCGCTATGCGCATTCTTATTGTCGAAGATGATCCTGACCTATCACGCCAGCTTGAAGAGGCGCTGAAAGATTCAGGCTATGCCGTGGATAGCGCCAGCGACGGTGAAGAAGGTCATTTTCTCGGTGATACAGAGCCTTATGACGCAGTTATTCTTGACCTCGGCCTCCCCCTTATTGACGGGGTGAGCGTTTTGCAAAAATGGCGCTCTGATGGGAAAAGCTTTCCTGTTATTATCCTGACGGCGCGTGACCAATGGTCAGAGAAAGTCGCGGGCTTTGATGCGGGCGCGGATGATTACCTCACCAAGCCGTTCCATACGGAAGAGCTGCTTGCGCGGCTTCGCGCGCTTGTGCGGCGTGCGGCAGGGCACTCGACGGATACGATAGAGATTGGTGACTTGATGGTTGATAATCGTGCCGCTCGCGCTTTTGTCGACGGAAATCCGATTAAGCTGACCTCGCATGAATTTCGTCTCATCAGCTATCTCGCCATGCATCGGGGTCGCGTTATTTCGCGTACAGAATTGGTCGAGCATATATATGACCAAGATTTTGACCGCGACAGTAATACGATTGAGGTTTTCATCGG
>CALLME010000179.1 GCA_938007945.1 uncultured Caulobacterales bacterium | reverse complement strand
GCCAAGGTAAAATCAAAGACCGGTTCAAATAAACGCGTTAGCCCGCTTAAGCCAAATCTGCGTGGGGCGCGCAATATGATGGCGGCACAGATGCGCGCCTCGACCCATTCGCGCGGTGCGGCGATACGCTTTTGGGGCACGATTTGCTTTGTGATTTTCAGCACGATCTTTGGCGCGCTGTGGCTCGGGGGCTACCTGCCTGCGATTAAGCAAGCGGGATCAGATTTTAAACGTGACCGCTTGATGGCCGCAGGATTTGTCGTCGAACAAATTGACGTGATGGGCGAAGGGCGTCTGCGTGAAGACGATGTGCGCCGCGCGCTTGGCATTTATCCGGGACAATATTTCTTTGAGCCAGACCTCGGCGAAGCCAAATCACGTGTCGAAAGTCTGTCTTGGGTGGACCATGCGCTCGTGCGCCGCCTCTGGCCAGACCGCGTCGTGGTGCAAATTATTGAACGCAAACCCTATGCGCTTTGGCAAAATGAGGGGCTGATTAAGCTCATTGACGCCGAAGGCACAGTGATTTCTGATGCGGATCCCACACAATTTGCGGGGCTAGATTTGATTGTCGGGGAGGGGGCTGCCGAAGCGGCTCCAACTTTCCAAGCCGATATTGCTGCGCAACCTGAGCTCGCGGCACGTTTGGATGCGATGATTTATGTGAACGGGTCGCGTTGGGACCTACTTCTGAACGCACGCGAGACACGGGTGAAACTCCCCGCAGAAAATCGCCAAGCCGCGTTGCAAAAGCTGATTGAGCTTCAAACCCGCACACAAATTCTTGACCGCGAGATTGGTGTGATTGACTTACGTTTGCATGACCGCATAACGCTCACCCCGAGTGACGCGACCTTGCGCACAGAAGCCTCTGCACGCTTGCGCACAGAAGCCTCTGCTCGCTTGCTTAAAAAAGACCGCGCCTAATTCATGCTTCTGAAAAACTCACAGAAACGCCCTCAAACGGCAGCTGTCCTTGATATTGGGACCAATAAAGTTGTTTGCCTGATTGGGCAAAAAGACGAGAATATGTCTGTGCGCCTGCTCGGCTACGGCTTTGGCGTCAGCGCAGGCCTTAAGGGCGGTGTGGTCGTGGATATGGAAGCGGCTGAAGCAGGCATTCGCGCCGCCGTTGAAAAAGCAGAACGTCAAGCGGGCATTGCTGTGCATTCCGTGTCCGTGAATGTCTCCACGCGTTCGCTACGTAGCCAGCACATGCAAGTGCAAACTGAATTTGCCACAGGCGAGGTGGCAGACCGTGACCTCACACGCGTGATGAATAGCAGCCTGTCTGAACTGGCCCAACCCGAAGACGCGATCATTCATGCCATTCCAGTCAACTATAGCGTCGATGGAGAACACGGCATTCGCGACCCGCGCGGTATGTTTGGCTCGCGCCTTGGTGTAGATATGCATTTTGTTCTCGCAGGCATTGGCCCGCTCAGAAACCTTGCCCATACGGTTGAGCGCTGTCATCTTCGGATTAATTCTGCGACTGTGTCGTCCTATGCGGCGGGCAATGCTGTACTGACAGAGGACGAAAAAGACCTCGGCGTGACGGTCATTGATATGGGCGCAGGCATTACGACAGTCGGCGTGTTCCGCGATAATACGCTTGTTCATGTCGACGCCCTGCCTGTTGGCGGGCAGTCTGTGACCAATGATATAGCACGCGGGCTTGTGACACCGATGGAAGCTGCGGAACGGATTAAGTTTATCTATGGCTCAGCCCTTCACGGCGCAGACGATGATCACATGATGGTGCCTTGCCCGCCAATGGGCGCTCAGGATGAGTTGCATCATCAGCCCAAATCACTGCTGACGTCCATCGTGCGCGCCCGTATCCAAGAGACGTTTGAACTGCTAGCAGGCCGTATCGCAGACGCAGGGCTTGAGAGCTATTCTGGAAGGCGCATTGTGCTGACTGGCGGTGGTGCGCAGCTTAACGGTGTGGCCGAAGTGGCAGAGCTTGTCTTTAACAAGCGCGTGCGTATCGGAAAACCTGTTGGTATTATGGGGTTAAAAGAAACACTCTCTGGTCCAGACTTCGCGGTCGCGACAGGGATATTAAAGTCGCGTTTCGAGCATAGCGAAGAGGCCATTACTGGCCCGCCAGATTTATCTGGTCGTCGCTACCGCCAACGCCGCTACTCAGGCGGCGCGATGGGGCGATCTCTTCAATGGCTGAAAGAAAATTTCTAACGTAACGCGACTGACTTTATAGACGCGTGCAATCGCATGTCGCGAATAAGTGCAGAAAACACTCCGAAAACATTAATTTTTGTCCGCAGTTAACACCCAATTAACCGAATAGGGCGCAATACTATTCATCATCTATTTACTATAAATCGGGTCCACATCATGAGCATTTCTCTCTCTCTGCCGAAAGCTGTAGAACTTAAGCCACGCATCGTTGTTATCGGCGTTGGCGGCGCAGGCGGCAATGCGGTCAATAATATGATTAATGCAGGGCTCGACGGTGTCGACTTTGTCGTTGCTAACACAGATGCGCAGGCTCTCGCACTTTCCAAAGCTGACCGCCGCGTACAGCTTGGCGGCGGCATTACAGAGGGTCTCGGCGCTGGTATGCGTCCCGAAGTTGGCGAGCAGTCCGCTATGGACAGCATGACAGAAATTCTCGAGCACATTGAAGACGCGCATATGTTATTTGTTGCAGCTGGCATGGGCGGCGGAACAGGTACGGGCGCAGCCCCGGTTATCGCACAAGCGGCGCGTGAACGCGGCATCTTGACTGTGGCTATCATTACAAAGCCGTTCCAGTTTGAAGGCTCTCGCCGCATGAAGCTGGCCGAGGAGGGCATTACCCGCCTTGAGCAATCAGTTGACACCATTATTACAATTCCGAACCAGAATCTCTTCCGCGTTGCGACAGAGCAGACGACAATGTCAGACGCATTCGCCATGGCAGACGAAGTTCTCCATAGCGGTGTGCGCGGCATTACCGACCTGATGGTCGTACCTGGCCTGATTAACCTCGACTTTAACGATGTCCGTACCGTTATGGACGAAATGGGTAAGGCGATGATGGGCACAGGCGAAGCGACTGGCGAACGCCGCGCGATTGAAGCTGCAGAATCGGCTATTTCTAACCCGCTACTTGATGATGTCTCACTCAAAGGCGCGCGTGGCGTGCTGATTAACATCACAGGTGGTCGTGATTTGACGCTTTTCGAAGTGGATGAAGCTGCAAGCCTTATCCGTGCCCAAGTGGACGAAGATGCCAACATCATTGTGGGTTCAGCCCTTGATGATGACCTTGACGGTATTGTGCGTGTCTCTGTTGTTGCGACAGGCGTTGGTGCGCAATATGCGTCCGTGACGCCGCCGCTTGCACGTCGTGCGCCCGCCGAGCCACCAAAGCGCCGCTATCAAGAAGAAGCCGCGCCCGTTAAAACATCAACGGTAGAAACTTTTGAGTTTGAAGACGAAACAACTTACGCCTCTGAAGTTTCTCCAATTGAGGCACATCCATCAGCCGCAACAAATCCACGTGCAGGCTTGTCACGTGTGCAGCCAAATGCGCAAACACCACCACCTATGCCAGTTCAAGCTGAAGAGGCGCCAAGCTATCAAGCGCCGCGCCCCTATCCACCAAAGATTCAAGTTGAAGCTCCAGCACCACAAGTTGAAGCGCCGCAACCTGTTGCTCAGCCAGAACCACGTCAAGTTGTCAAAGGTCCGTTCGGCGGATTCTTCGGTCGCAAGAAAACGCCGCCTGCGGTATCAGCTCAGGCGCCAGCACCTGCACCGCGCGCCACTGCTCCGCGTCGTCAAGCTCCCGCTACAGGCGAGTTATTTGGTGATAACATGGAAGACGAACTTGAAATTCCCGCATTTCTGCGTCGTCAGAACCGCTAATTCGCCTCACACGCGAAACTGCATTTTAAAACGCTCGGCCTCGCCGGGCGTTTTTTGTTAAAAGACTGTTATTTAACTGAATTTAATGCCTTGTTTGACGCATGCGTAACATAGAGTAACACGTCTTTAGGTGCTTGGGCGCAACCTAATGTGTATGAATGAGTTAAGGGCAGTGATGCTACGTGATTCTTTCGTAGTAAGCCGACCTAAAAATGAGACTGAAAAATTATGACGTCATATGCGCCGACAGCTCAAATTCCGACACTCGTGCGGCGTCAGTCCACCTTGCAAAACACGGTCATGTGCGCAGGTGTGGAACTTCACGGCGGGGAGCATACGCGCCTCGTCATGCGACCTGCGCCGATTGGAACGGGTTTGGTTTTTATTCGTACGGATGTCACAGACCGCGACAATAAAATTGTGGTGCGTCCTGACGCAGTGACAGGTGTAAGAAATTGCACAACGCTGTCCAATGCTGCGGGTGTGAAAGTTAACACGATTGAGCACCTGCTTGCCGCGCTCTCGGCTACAGGTATCGACAATCTCTGGCTTGACATTGACGGTGAAGAACTTCCTGCGCTTGATGGGTCTTCGGAGCCTTTCCTTATGTTAATTGAGCAAGTTGGAATTATGCGCCAAGCCGCTGCGCGCCGCTATATTCGTGTCGTCAAAACTATCGACGTGACGCATGGCAAAACGACGGCTCGCATAGAGCCTTGCGAAAGATTGGAACTTGATGTGACAATTGATTTTGAAGATGACGCAGCAATTGGCAAGCAACGCGTCGAAATTGTGCCTGATGTACGCGCCTTTCGTGACCGCCTTGCCTCTGCGCGGACATTTGCGCGCCTTCACGAGGTCGCGGCGCTTCAAGCGGCCGGCCTGTCCAAAGGTGGTTCACTAGAAAACGCAGTTGTCGTTGATGGTGATAAAGTACTAAATCCCGAAGGTTTGCGCTTTTCTGATGAATTTGTGCGTCACAAGGCGCTCGACTTGCTCGGAGATCTCTATCTCGGTGGTCCAATTTTGGGGCGCGTCACCACTGTGCGCGGCGGTCATGGTATCAACCATGACCTGCTTATGGCGCTGTTTAGCGATAAAGACGCGTGGCGCTTTGAAACACTGCCAATGCCGCAAGATTTGCTAAGCAAAGACGGTGAAGGCGAGAGCCGCGCCGCTATGCCTGCCTAAGCGCAGATTTTCACGAAACTGCACCTAAACTTATTCTCACTTTCCCCTCGTCATTTCTTACGCTAGAAGGGCCGCTACGAAGCCCTGCCGACTCGCACTTATTAAGATTGAAGCTATGACGATTAGAAAAGTTATGATGTCCAAAACACTCAAAACGGCGGTTTTAGTGGGATTAATTGGCGGCCTAAGTGCCTGTTCAAGCTTTGGCGGCAATAAAAAAGAAAAGCTCGCTTATGTCGAGCGTCCTGCTGAGCAGATTTACCGCCAAGGTTTTGAGCAGATGGAGGCGAGAGACTGGGATCGCGCCAAGCTTTTCTTTAACGAAGTCGAACGCCAACACCCGTTTTCTAAATGGGCCCGCCGCGCGATGTTGATGACGGCCTATGCTAATTACAAAGCGACAGATTACGAAGAAGCGGTCGCGACAGCGCAGCGCTTTATCGGACTTCACCCTGGCTCTGACAGTGCGCCATATGCTTATTACCTCATCGCCATGTCCTATTATGACCAGATCTATGATGTGGGCCGTGACCAAGAAACGACTGTAAATGCTGAAGCTGCGCTACAACAAGTCGTGCGCCGTTATCCCGAGTCTGACTACGCCGCTGATGCGCGCTTGAAACTTGAACTGACCCATGACCATTTGGCGGGTAAGGAAATGGCGGTTGGCCGTTTTTACCTTAAGCAAAATCAACAACTCGCCGCGATTGGACGCTTTAAAAACGTCGTGCGCGATTATGAGACAACATCACAGACAGAAGAAGCCCTTCACCGTCTTGTCGAAGCCTATGTTAGCCTTGGGATTATCGGCGAAGCGAAAATGGTCGGCTCTGTGCTCGGCTATAACCATCCCACATCGGAATGGTACGCGGATAGTTATAAGCTCCTCGCCGAATATGGTGTGAACCTTGACGAAGAAGTCAAAAAACCGCGCGACCGTGGATATTGGTCACGCCTTAAAGAGCGTTTATTCTAGGGCGGCTTAGGACATGCTAAGTGCGCTCTCCATCCGAAATGTTGTTCTGATAGAGGCGCTAGACCTTGAGCTTGACGGCGGGCTGACGGCTATCACGGGTGAAACGGGCGCTGGTAAATCTATTATTCTTGACGCGCTTGGCATGGCGACGGGTGCGCGCTCTGACCGCGGTCTCGTACGCATGGGGGCGAAAGATGCGCAATGTACTGCCGTTTTTGATGTGCCGATTGGGCATGACGCATTCAT
>CALLME010000178.1 GCA_938007945.1 uncultured Caulobacterales bacterium | reverse complement strand
CGCAGCTGCGTAAACACCGCCAAGCGCGAGCGCCACGCCTGCGCCGATATAAAGCACAGGCTTGAAGGGATTTGTTTTTGTCGCGCTCACCTCTTTGGGCGTCGACAGATCAATCTCTCCGTCAGCCCAGGCTTTGGCAAGCTTGGCGATGTTCTCGGTCGCATCAGGAAGTTGCTCTAATGTGCGGCGCGCGCGGTCCATATTATCAAGCAAGTCACCCAGACGCCCTTCGACACCTAGCTCACGGCGCATACTCGCTTCTACTATGGGCCTAGCCGTCTCCCACATATCAAAATTTGGATCGAGACGTCGGCAGACGCCTTCTGTCTGCATCATTGTCTTTTGCAGCATGATAAGTTGCGGCTGCATCTTCATATCAAAAATATCGGTGATCTCAAACAACTGTAACAGCACTTTGCTCATCGACACGTCATTGGCGCGCTTACCAAAGATTGGCTCACCGACGGCGCGCAGCGCGCCTGCAAAGTCATCGACGCTATGGTCTTTAGGGACATAGCCCGCCTCAAAATGCACCTCCGCGATACGGCGGTAATCACGCCGTAAGAAGCCGTAAAGAATTTCGGCGTGAAAGCGTTGCTCGCGCGGCTCAAGCCGTCCCAAAATCCCAAAATCAATCAGCACAAGCTCGCTTTCACCTGTGTCAATATTCCGCGCCACAATCATATTGCCTTCGTGCATATCGGCATGAAATACCCCGTAATCAAATGAGCACGCTAGGAAGCTTTGCATCACTTTGCGCGCGATATCTTTGGGATCATATTGCGGGTCAGATAAGATGGCGTCATCGCTCACCGCCATGCCGTCAATCCATTCGGTGACCAACACATTTTTGCCACCGAGATCCCAATGAATATCAGGCACGCGGTAGAACCCTGTGTCTTCAGCGGGTTCCGACAGCTCTGAGCAGGCGGCCGCTTCAAGGCGTAGATCAAGCTCAAGCGAGAGCGCACGTCCGGCCGTCTCGATAAACTCGACAGGGCCGAGGCGACGCGCATCAGGCACAAATTTTTCCGCCAGACCCGCCACCATTTTCAGCACGTCCATATCGTCTTTCATGCGCGCCGCGATATTGGGGCGCAGAATTTTGACCGCAACTGTTTCGCGCACACCGTCACTAAGTTCCAAAACGCCTTTATGGACTTGCGCGACGGAGGCCGCCGCAATGGGCTCGGATAAGCTCACGAGTTTGTCCTGCCACGGCGCACCCCATTCCTCGGCGAGCATGTCTTCAGCTTTCGCCATGGAAAATGACGGAACCTTATCTTTCAGTCGCGACAAACCTTTAACAAAAACAGGGTCAAGCATATCGCCGCGCGTGGATAGGATTTGACCAAATTTGATATAGGCGGGGCCGAGCTTTTCAAGCGCATTGGCAAAGCGCGCGCCTGGATTTTCATCGCGACCAGATATGGCAAACAGTCGCGACACGCCGCCAAAAAACCGCACAGGCAAAGGCACGGCACCCGCATATTCTTTGGGTATTAGCGCGTCATGACGCACCAAGACCCAGCCTGTGCGCATCATGCGAAAAAATGTCCGTATCTGACCCATAGCCAGCCTATAAACTTAAATGATAAAGAAAGCGATAGTGGGAATGCCGCAGGCGTTGGATGTAATGACTAGTCTTGGCCGCGCATTTTGCCATGCTTCATAATGAAGGGCACGAGCGAAATTGAGAATAAAAGCGTGATAGGTAAAAAGCCAAAGATTTTAAAATTGACCCAAAACTCTTCTGATTGCGTACGCCAGATAAATTCATTTAAGGCCGCGCAGAAAAAGAAGAAAAGCCCCCACCGTATGGCGAGCTTGTTCCACGCGGCCTCTGGTAAACTAAACGCGCCGTCAAAAAACATCTTCGCCACGTTCTTTTTCATGATGACCCCGCCAATCACGCCTATGCCAAATAAAGCGTTTACGATTGTCGGCTTCATGAAAAATATCGTCTTATTGCCAGAAAAAATCGCGAGGCCTGCTGTGACACAAATGATGGCGGTGGTGAGGAGTAAAATACCCGAAAACTTACCTGTCTTCATACGCGAATAAATCAGCGCAATTACGGCCACAACCATAAAAATCCCTGCCGCTGTCAACATCGCGCCGTCAGGGTCGCTGCGGCGCAGGTAATGATAACAGCCGACAAAAATGGCGATGGGGCCAAAGTCGATTAAGAACTTGTTTGGTGTCGCGGCTTCGGCGACCTCAGCTGCTTCGACAAGGTCGGGCACATCATTATCATTCGGCACGTTATTATTAGGGTCTGTCATGTCAGCCCATTTGCATCAGCACGAGACCAAAGGCAAGTGTGCTCGCCAGAACCATGCGACGAAGACCAAAACTTTCTTCGAGCCAAAACGTGGCAAGCGCAGCCCCAAATATCACGCTGGTTTCACGAATGGCGGCGAGCTTTGCCACTGGTGCGAGAGAGAAGGCCAGCAACGCCCCGCCGTAAGAGAGGATAGACAATAATCCTGCTAATACTCCTGCGCTTAATTGCGGCCTTAAAGCCGCCCGTAATTTATCGCCGCGCAAAACACTGACGATGAGGGCAATACCAAAACCATCAATTAAAAAGAACCAAACGAGATAGCTTGCGCGGTCACCGGAAATACGAATCCCTTTGGCGTCGACCACGGTATAAGCCGCCGTCATCGCGCCACATAATACCGCAAAGCCTAGAGCGGTTTGCCAGCCCTTTGGCGCGCCCGCCCCTTGCCACCCAAATCCAATGAGGCTGACCACAACAATTAAAAGCCCGACCATAGTCAAAGGGGTCAGCGCTTCACCTAAAACAAAGAAGGCGAACAACGCCGCAAGCGCCGGTGCAATACCGCGCATGACGGGGTAGACGAGCCCCATATCACCCCGATTAAACGCGGCGACTTGCGAGAGCTGATAAAGAAAATGTAGTCCCGCTCCGAGACCCAGCCAGATCCAGGCTTGTGGAGACGGAAAGGCCACAAAAAATGTCAGCGGCAACGCAATCAGCCCGCAGGTCAAACCCAATATCCCGCGAAAGACGAGCTTATCTTCGCGCCGCTTCATAATCGCGCCAATCACCGCATGGGTCAGTGCAGACATCAGCATCAAAAGCGAGGCCGCAATAGTGGGGCTCAGAGTCACTTAGCGCGTCTTAAGTCCCGCTTTTTCCAGTCGCCAACGCAGCGTGTCTATGCGGTCTTCGCCAAAGAACGGCTCGCCCTTGAAAACGAGTGTCGGCACGCCCCAATGATTTGCGGCTTCTAAAGCCTTTTGATTTTCATCGATTTGCGCGCGGTGATCACCGCCTAGGCGCGCCGCTTCCATCTCGGCTAAATCGAGTCCCGCGCGTGCGGCAGCATTGGCGAGGTGCTCGCCTTTGTCCCAATCTATTGTGCCGCCAAAAAGCATATGCGAGACTTCATAGGCAAATTCTATGCCCCTGCCGCGCCGCTGCGCTTCAACGCCCAGCTCACAAAGCCAAAAAATATAAGGCTGTTCGTCAGCGATTTTAAAAGTCCCAAAGTCTTGCACAACAGGGTCGGGTGAAGGCCAGTTATGGGCCATGCCCAGAAATTCCGCGCGACGCGGAAAATCAATCATAATATAATGGGCGCGCTTTATATTCTCTGGATTAAAAAAATCTGGCTGCCGTATCGCAAGGGGTAGAACGGGGCGCAAATTAACCGTGACGTCAAAATCGTCTTTCAATTTCAGCATCCCTGGCGTTGCCAAATAGGAATAGGGACTGCGGAATGAGAAATAGGCGTCGACAACTGAGTTCATCATTCTGCTGCCTCAACGTCTGCCGACTCATTCAGCACCTCATCCGCAACACCTGAAATCGCGGCAGCGAAGACGGGGGCTGAAAAGTTCTCTAAGTCTTCTATCCGCTCCCCAATGCCAATCGCGTGGATGGGAAGTTTAAACTTATCTGACAGCGCCACGAGCACGCCGCCTTTGGCGGTACCGTCGAGTTTGGTCATGACGAGCCCCGTAACGCCCGCCACATCGCGAAAGACTTCAGTTTGAGAAAGGGCATTTTGACCCACCGTCGCGTCGAGCACCAGAATACAGTGATGCGGCGCGGTGGGGTCTTGCTTCTTTATCACGCGCACAACTTTGGACAGCTCATCCATCAACTCCGTACGGTTTTGCAGACGCCCCGCCGTATCAATCATCAAAATATCAACGTCCTGTTTCTTGGCTTGCTCAATCGCGTCAAAGACGAGCCCCGCTGCATCCGCGCCAAGCTTCCCAGAAATGACAGGCGCGTCAGCCCGCTCGCCCCAAAT
>CALLME010000177.1 GCA_938007945.1 uncultured Caulobacterales bacterium | reverse complement strand
CTCGCCATGTATATCGTGGCGGGCGAAGAGCAGGGCGTCAGCACTGATAAACTTTCTGGCACTATTCAAAATGATATCCTCAAAGAGTTTATGGTGCGCAACACCTATATCTATCCGCCTGCGCCGAGCATGAAAATCATTGGTGATATTATTGAATATACGTCGCAAAAAATGCCGCGATTTAATTCCATTTCTATCTCTGGCTATCACATGCAGGAAGCGGGTGCGACCCTCTCGCAAGAGCTCGCTTATACGCTGGCGGATGGTATGGAATATGTACGCGCGGCCATGGCGAAAGGGCTAAATGTTGATGATTTCGCGCCGCGTCTGTCATTCTTTTTCTGTATCGGCATGGATATGTTTATGGAGGTCGCAAAGCTGCGCGCGGCGCGTCAAATGTGGTCAAAAATTATGACTGACTTTGGTGCAAAATCTGAGCGCTCAAAAATGCTGCGCACGCATTGCCAAACCTCTGGCGTGTCGCTGACCATGCAAGACCCTTACAATAATGTTGTGCGCACGACGGTGGAGGCTTTAGCCGCGACCATGGGCGGCACACAGTCTTTGCATACAAATGCCTTTGACGAGGCCATTGCTTTGCCGACAGAAACATCTGCGCGGATTGCGCGCAACACCCAGCTTATTTTACAGCATGAAACGGGCCTTACGCGCGTGGTCGACCCACTCGCGGGCTCCTATTATGTCGAGAGCTTGACCAAGCAACTCGCCGATGAAGCGTGGAAAATGATTGACGAGGTCGAAGCGCTTGGGGGGATGACGAAAGCGATTGAAAGTGGCCTGCCAAAGCTCAATATCGAAGAGGCAGCTTTGCGCCGTCAATCGCGTATCGATAGCGGCGATGACGTCATTGTGGGGGTGAACAAATACACACGGGATGAAGAAGATCCGATTGACACGCTTGATATTGACAATGAAAAAGTGCGCGCAGGGCAGGTCAAATCAATCGAGATGATTAAAGCGAGCCGTGATGCGCAAGCCGTTGACGAGGTACTTAAAAATCTGACATCTACCGCCAAGTCGGGTGAAGGCAATCTCCTCGCGGCGGCGGTTGATGCGGCGCGCGCACGGGCCACACTCGGCGAAATCACGCAAGCAATGGAAATTGTCTTTGGTCGCCACGATGCGGTCACACGTATACTGTCTGGTGTTTATAGCGAGATGAATAAAAATGATCCGTTATTCAAAAGCATTGCAGCGCGCATCTATGAATACCAAAGCGAAAACAATAATTTACCCTATGTTCTTATCGCGAAAATGGGACAAGATGGCCATGACCGCGGTGCGAAAGTCGTGGCGACGAGTTTCGCGGACATGGGCTTTAAGGTCGATATGACGAACTTGTTTGTGACGCCAGACGAAGTGGCAGACCTTGCGATTGAAAAAGGCGTCGATGTGATTGGTGTGTCGTCTCTCGCGGCGGGGCATAAGACGCTCGTGCCAGGGTTGATTGACTTGCTCGCATCTAAAAATGCCTCTCATATCAAAGTCGTGGTCGGTGGCGTTATACCCGAAAAAGACTTCGCTTACTTGCGCGCCGCAGGAGTAGACGCCATTTTCCCACCGGGCTCAAATCTCTTTGAGGCTGCCAATGCTGTACTTGGCGTCGTCAGCGGACAACTGCGCAATCGATAATTGTGATATAAACAATCTGAAAATATGAAACTGGCTTTGCAACGCAGTGGACGATTGACAGACTCTGGTAATTGCAACATATCCCAAACTGACGGTGCCTTGGAAACAAGGCTAAGAGGGAAGCTGGTGCAAATCCAGCGCTATACCCGTAACTGTAAACCGAGCGTAGACGCCTCATGCCACTGGAGATATCTGGGAAGGCGGCGGAGACATTAATCGGTAAGTCAGGAAACCTGCCGTCGCGTCGTGTGCCCGAAGGTCGGGAAGAGCCTTGCGAGCAGGAAATGCGTTTCCGATAGCGACAGGATTGGCCTGATCCCACGCCGTTTGGCGGGCCTTTTGTTGTTATGGATGTTCTCATGGGTGAGGAGCATTTCGGAAATAATATCATGTTTTACAAAACACTCCTTCTGGGCACTGCGCTCGCATCTGTTGGGCTAACGTCTGCGCAGGCTCAAATTCTCTCAAATCAAACAGTTTCTGATGACGAAATCATTGTGACGTCTACACGCCTTAATCAGACAGCGCGCGAAACAGGCACATCTGTGTCTGTCATTACGCAAGACGAAATCGAGCTACTCGGCTTTGATTTTGCCGTTGATGCCGTAGCCTCTGCGCCCGGTGTGACGGTAAATCAAAACGGGCCATTTGGCGGGCAAGCGGCAGTGCGTATTCGCGGTGCGGCGAGTGAGCAAACGCTCGTTCTTATTGACGGCGTCGCGGTCAATGATACGGCCTCGCCCGGTGGAGGTTTTGACTTCTCGCGCGTGGATACAGCCAATATTGAGCGTATCGAAATTCTCAAAGGTGCGCAGTCTACACTTTGGGGCAGTGACGCCATAGGCGGTGTGGTCAGCATCACAACGAAAACGCCCGAAGATGGTATTTCACTCTCAGCCTTTGGCGAACTCGGTAGCTATGACACATTCCGCGGCGGGGCATCTGTGGGCGGTGCAGGTGAAAAAGGTGACTTTAGGCTAGCGCTCTCCAACATACAATCTGAAGGCATTTCAAAAGCCGATAGCGCAAATGGAAATGATGAAAGAGACGGCTACGACTCAACCACAATATCTGGACGCGGTGGCTTTAATTTCGGAACAGCCCGCCTAAGTGCGACCGCGCTCTATACAGTCGCGGATACAGATTTTGATAGTTTTGTATTCGGCAACCAAGGCAATGTTGGTGACGGCGATGACCGTGCTGAGACAGAAGAGTTTTCTGGCAATGTTTCGCTTAACCTTCCTCTGCTGGACGGTCGGTTTGAGAATCTATTCTTGCTCGGCTACTCGGAAATTGACCGCCAAAGCTTTGCTGGCGGTGCACCGAGTTTTGGAGCGGAAGGCGAGCGAAATATTTACCGCTATCAGGGTACGTTTAATCTTAACGACCAAAACACATTTGCTTTTGGCGCAGAGCGTGAGGAGACCGAGGTCGGCGAGGACGAGACGTCCATCGATAGCCTCTTTGGTCTTTATGAATTTAAACCCATTCAGAACCTCACTTTGACGGTGGGCATTCGTTTGGATGACCATGAAACTTTTGGTTCTGAGACGACAGGTCGTGCGGCTATCGCTTATGACGTGAACGAGTTGCTAACCCTTCGCGGAAGTTGGGGGCAGGGCTTTAAAGCGCCGTCCATTTTCCAAACAACATTCTTTTGCTGCGGCGCGACAGGACCCAATCTTGATTTACTGCCCGAAGAATCTGATGGTTTTGACATAGGCTTTGACTACCGAAGCGCGGATGGCCGCGTGGAATTTGGTGGGTCATATTTTGACCAAACCGTTGATAATCTCATCAACTTTGCCTTCGCGATTGGTGGCTATAATAATATCCCAGGTGCAGAGCGGTCGGGTGTTGAACTTTATGGGAGTTACCGTCTTGTTGATTGGCTAACGGTTGCGGCAAACTACGCCTATATCGATGCGGTTGACAACGCGGGGGACACACTTATCCGCGTGCCTAAAAACTCTGGTGATGTGAGCTTGCGGTTCACGCCAAATGGTCCTTTCTCTGGCGCTGTGCTCGTGCGTTACAATGGCGAAGAACTTGACGGCGGCGGCACGATTGATGATTGGACCCGCGTGGATTTGAATGCGGCCTATGAATTCAGCGATAATGTGGAAATCTATGGTCGGATAGAGAACGTGCTCGACACAGAATATCAGCAAGTCCTAGGGTACGGCACGCCTGGGCGCTCTGGTTCCATCGGCGTGCGTTTACGCTATTAAGGGTTTATGACATTTCGATATTTCACATTTGGCGTTATCGCTGCTTGCTTATTGGCAGGCTGTGATGAAGCTGATGTGAGCGCAAAATCGCCTGCGTCCGCAAAGCCCATGCGCGTTGTCAGCCTCGATTTTTGCGCGGATCAATATGTCCTAAAAATGGTCGACAGAAACCGCATATTAGCGGTCTCAAAGGATGCGGATAAAGCCTTCTCTTATATGCGAAAGCAGGCGATTGGCGTGCCCACAGTGCGCTCTGTTGCCGAAGATGTTTTGGTTTTAAAGCCCGACCTCGTCGTGCGCGCCTATGGCGGTGGGCCCAATGCGGCGTCGTTTTTTGAACGCGCAGGCATTCCTGTGCTGAATGTCGGATGGGCGGGCGACATAGAGGGCATCAAACGCGTGACTCAAGAGATGGCGGACGGTCTCGGCGTGCCGGAAAAAGGGCAGGTGATAGTTGCAGAAATGAACGCCCGTCTTGCGGCCTTGCCCAAAGATATTGAGCCTAAACAGGCGCTTTATATGACCCCATCTGGGACGACGTCTGGTTCAGGCTCCATGGTGCAAGAAATGTTCAACCTTGCAGGGCTTGAGAATTTCCAAAGAAAATCTGGCTGGCATTCGCTGCCGCTCGAACGGCTTGCCTATGAGCAGCCTGAGATGATTGCGGCGGCGTTCTTTGATACCAATAGCGTTGAGCGAGACAGTTGGAGTGCGATGCGTCATCCCATTGCGCGTGCGCAAATTGAAAAGCTTCCAACTGTACCACTTAACGGCAGTTGGATGTCGTGCAGCGGGTGGTTTACGCTAGATGCGGTCGAAGCCTTGGCAAACCGCCACTATAGCGTCGGGACGCTATGATGTGGGCGCGGAGCTTAAATCTCGGCTTGGGCCTAATAGCGCTGCATAGTATTTTTGTAGCCTGCATACTCGGCTCTACGCCTCTTGGGGTAAGTGACGTGCTGTCGGCATTAGTGGGACGAGGGGAAATCGGGGATCAAATTGTGGTCACTCAAATCCGTTTACCACGCGCTTTAGCCGCACTTTTAGTTGGGGCGGCACTTGGCATTAGTGGGGCCGCATTACAGGGATTACTTCGAAACCCGTTAGCAGAACCAGGCGTTTTGGGCGTATCGGCGTCGGCCTCTCTTGCGGCGACAGTTTGCATCTATTACGGCCTAACTACGGTCTCACCTTGGGTCATGCCTCTGGCCGCCATTTTGGGCGCCTTGGTGGCGACAGCTGTGATTGCCCTCGCGGCAATAAAAACGCGCTCCGTTGTGACACTTATCTTAGTCGGGGTCGGATTGTCGAGTTTCGCGGGTGCGATAATGAGTCTTTTGCTTAACCTCTCCCCAAATCCATTTTCTCTTGCAGACATGATAAATTGGTCACTCGGCACAGTTGCTAATCGCAGTTTAGAAGATATTGGTCTCGCCGCGCCATTTCTTATTTTGGGTGGCGCCATTCTCTGGTTTAGCCGACGCGGGTTAAGCGCGCTTACCCTCGGTGAAGAGGCTGCGAGTGGGTTAGGGCTAGATCTTAAACGTCAACGTATTTGGGTGGTTCTCGGCGCAGGCTTGGCAACGGGCGCGGCCGTATCTATCGCTGGCGCAATTGGCTTTGTCGGCATAGTCGCCCCGCATATTGTACGACCTCTCGTGCGACACGACCCTGCGGCATCGCTATTGCCATCGGCCTTGCTCGGCGGCGTCTTTCTCGTGCTTGCCGACATTGGTGTGCGCCTTATCCCGACACAAACCGAGCTGAAACTTGGTGTCGTTGCCGCAATTATTGGCGCGCCAGCCTTTATTTGGATTGCCATAGGTCAGCAGACAGGGAGCCGTGAAAGCTGATGGAACTCACGCTCAAAGACGTCACGATAAAAGTTGATGATATGGTTTTGGTTGCCAGCGCAAATGTAACTTTGCGTAGCGGTGAACTCGTCGCACTATTAGGGCCTAATGGCGCGGGTAAGACGACGTTACTGCGAGCGGCTTTAGGGCTTGCGCAAATAACAAGTGGGCAGATTATGATCGACGGCGTCAATATAGAGTCACTGACACCCATGTCCCGCGCGCGGAGGATGACTTATTTGCCCCAAATGAGACCGCTTGCTTGGCCAAATCGCGTGAGAGATATTGTGGCGCTAGGGCGTTATTCTCACGGCGCAGCTTTCGGTAGATTAGGCGCTGATGATGCCTTTGCCGTTTCGCAGGCGATTGATGCTTGCGACATCGCGCACCTCGCAGAGCGCAAAGCTGATAGTTTGTCCGGCGGCGAACTAGCGCGTGTGCATTGCGCGCGCGCCTTTGCAGCGCAAGTTCCGCTACTCATAGCGGATGAACCCATCGCTGCGCTAGACCCTCGACATCAGCACCGCATTATGAGCCTTGTAAAGGCGTATGTAGAAAATACTGATGGCCCCACCTCACGAGGTGCACTCGTCGTATTGCACGATATTGCGCTCGCTGCGAAATATGCAGACCGCTTAATTTGGATGAAAGACGGCGAAATTGTTGCTGACGGCTCGCCGAAAGAGACAGTGACCGTGCAGCGTCTTGCAAACGTCTACGGCGTTCATGCACGTATCGAAAACGATGATGTTTATATCGACAGTTACTTATAGCCTGCTATTTTATTGCGCTAGCTT
>CALLME010000176.1 GCA_938007945.1 uncultured Caulobacterales bacterium | reverse complement strand
AGGCAAATTCACCAATACGCACCCAAGACAATCCCATCCCGCGCATTTTGTGCGCATCCTGCTCCCATTGTGCCTCAGGCCAATGTTCGGGGTAATAGCAAACGCCGAGCTGCGGGGAAGATAATTTCATAGTCAGTTCGCTCGGCTAAAAACTTCGCGCGCATCCCATAGGGCTTTTTTCTTGAATACAACTCGGTTCAAAAGAAGCGCCAAAAGAACCATCGTGATTAGATTAATCGCCATGAGGTGGATATAATGCAAACCGACACGCTGTGTTGCAAGGGACGCGTCTGCAGCGAGTGGGTTCAGCATCCAGAAGTAAAAGAGAACGCCAAAAACAACCGAAATAATCATCGCACGCGCATCCACATTTTTAAACAAGACCCCTACAATAAAGGCCGAAAGAATAGGCATAGACAATAAGCCATAAAGCGTCTGCACCGTATTTATCAGGCTATCTTGCGTGGCAAAGAACGGTACTAATAACAGGCTGGCAATAACCATCGCAACAGATACCCATAGTGAGAGCCGCTTAATATTGGGCGTCTTATTTACATAAGTTTCGTGAATGTCACACACCCAAAGTGCAGCTGACGCATTTAGAATGGAGTTAAAAGTTGTTAAAATAGCGGCTAAAATCGCAGCCGCAAACGCACCAGATAAAAATGTCGGCAGGATGTCACCAACAAGCTGACCATAGGCCATGTCATTTTCAATTCGGCCATATAATTTATAGGACACTATGCCCGGTATCACGATAATTGCCGGAACAATAAGAAGCCGAATACCCGCTGCTGCCAAGATACCTTTTTGCGCCTCTTTCACAGAAGGCGACGCCATAGCGCGCTGTGTGATTGTTTGGTTGGTTGACCAATAAAAAATTTGAATAAACAGCATGCCGGTGAAGAGGGTCTTGAAGGGAATAGCTGAGTCAGGTGAACCAATCAATGTCAGGCGATCCCTCGGAATGTCGCTGAAATCAAAGTTGATGGATTTAAGCGCAACGTAAGTTACAAATAGCGCAAGTCCCAGTAAGAGTACGCCTGAGAAGGTGTCAGAGACCGCGACAGCCCGTAATCCGCCAAAAATGGCATAGGCGGCCCCCATTAGAGCGAAGACAAGTGAGAGCGCAAATATCATCGGGTCAATCGCACCAAAACCTGGCACCATAACGGGCTCTGTCGAGAGCCCAAACATCGAAATCATAAATTGTGAGCCGCCATAAAGGATGGCTGGCAGAAAAATAAAAACATTCCCCAAAAGAAATAGAATAGAAATCAAGGCTCTAATATGCGGGTTCTGATATCGTTTTTCGAGAAGCTCGGTCGTCGTTGTGCAATTATATTTATAGTAAACGGGAATGAATAAAAAACAGAGAATAAAAAGACCCACAACAGCAGATAATTCCCACCACGCCAGCAAAGCCATTTGATTGCCGTTCATGCCGACCAATTGATCCGTTGAAAGATTGGTTAGTGTAATCGAGCCGGCCACGAAATACCATTTCAGGGATCCTCCCGCGAGGAAATATTCTTGCTCCCCACTTTCGCCTTGACGCGCGCCTTTACAATACCAATAGGTCACAGCCGCAATTAAGGCCGTAATCGCAAGGAATACGATAATCTGTATTGGTTGAAGCTCCATGATTTTTTCTCCCCGTCTGTATGTCAGACTCTTTTACTTATACTTATTTATTGTGGTTCATCGCGTTAAATCAGCCTAGATTTGTGCTTTTCTAAAGACGAATAAATATGAGCTAAAATCGCCCTTGGCCATATAACGGACTTTGTGATTGACCTGCCCTGTTGCCACATAAGGCAACGGCATGCCATTTTGCATCAGCGCATCTCCGGCATAGTGCGCGCCATCTTCAATGAGCATATAATCTGCTTTACTATCCAAGCCCACCATACGGGCGCGACGGAACGGCAAGTTTGGCGCGGCGAGGATATGGAAATAAGCCAGATAAACTGTGCGTTTATCCCGGCTGGTATATTGCCAGCAAACTTCATTGTCCGATTTAATCAGGCGATCAAATCGCCCGCCGACAAAGTCATCTGCCGTATCTTTGGCGAATTTCATCAGGCTTTGCAGCTCTTGCTTATGCGCGTCGATATCGGCTTCGTTCAAAGAGATACCCCGAGCCGCACAGAAAGCACCGGCATTAAAGCGCGTGCCAATCGAACTTATGCGTCCATTTTGATGGTTAGGTGATGGACCGACATAAGCGGCCGTCACGTCGAGCGGAAAGAGATAAGAGCAGCCGTGAATAATATCGAGTCGACCCATCGGATCACACATATCACTTGTCCAGTTCTGCGCCATGTAGCTGAGCATACCAAGGTCAAAGCGGTTCCCGCCACTGGCGCAGTTTTCAAAGAGCACATCCGGATATTTTTTCACAAGACGACGAAGCAAATTATAAAGCCCGAGCATGTAGCGGTGCGACACCTCGCGCTGACGGTTTTTAGACTGCCCAGCAGACCCGACCTCTGTCATATTCCG
>CALLME010000175.1 GCA_938007945.1 uncultured Caulobacterales bacterium | reverse complement strand
CGTGCCATAGCGCGGCTATACACAGTCTGTTTGATAAAGTCATTGCGTGAAAGCGCGTGATGCCTATTGTAGCGAAAATTAAAAAAACTGAGGGACTCATCGTGGAAACTTTTAATACGGCTATGGAAGCGCTGAACAATTTTGTTTGGGGCCCGCCTATGATGGTGCTCTTGCTCGGTGTGGGGCTATTCCTCACAGTAGGCCTGCGGTTTATTTCGCTTACTAAAATTGGCTATGGTTTCCGTCAGCTGTTTAAGAAACGCACGGGCGATGCGGATGAAGGCGATGTGTCTCCTTTTGCGGCCCTTATGACGGCGCTGTCCTCGACTGTCGGCACGGGCAATATCGCAGGCGTGGCTGCGGCCATTGCGATTGGCGGCCCGGGCGCAGTGTTCTGGATGTGGGTGACTGCAATCCTCGGCACAGCGACAAAATTTGGCGAAGGCGTACTCGCGGTGCGCTACCGTGAAATTGACGCCAATGGTAACCGCGTCGGCGGCCCCATGTATTATATTAAAAACGGTCTTGGCCCGAAATTCATGTGGCTCGCCATGGCTTTTGCGCTGTTCGGGATTATTGGCTCCCTCTCCACAGGTAATGCGGTGCAAGCCAACTCCATCGCTGACGCGCTCGGCAGTGCGTATAATTTTGACGCGCGTATCGTGGCTGTGGTTCTGTCAACTCTCGTGGCAGGCGTTATCTTTGGCGGTATCAAGCGTATCGGCGCGGTTGCCTCACGGCTTGTCCCGTTTATGGCTGTCATTTATATCGGCGCGGCGCTCGTTGTGATTGCCGCCAATATCGGCCAAGTGCCTGCCGCATTTGGTCTTATCTTTAAAGGCGCTTTCGGTCTGCAAGGTGCAGGTACAGGTATCACAATCGGCCTCATGATGCTCGCCATGCAAAAAGGTGTGGCGCGCGGTCTGTTTTCTAATGAGGCGGGCCAAGGCTCTGCTCCGATTGCCCATGCGGCGGCGCAAAATAATGACCCTGTTAATCAAGGCATTATTGCTATGCTAGGCACTATTATTGATACGCTGATTATTTGTACGATTACGGCGCTGGTCATTTTGACGTCTGGCGTGATGTCGGCTGATTGTCTCGCGAGCCCCGCCATTCTGACAATCCTAGAAAGCGGCTCTACTCCGCCAGGATGTGAGATTGGGGTGCCGTTAACAGCGGCTGCCTTTGACGCGACACTCATCGGCTTTGGTGAGCATATCGTGACTATCTGTCTGTGTATCTTCGCCTTCACCACCATCATCGGGTGGAGCTATTACGGCGAACGTTGCGCGGCTTTCATCTTCAAGGAAAAGTCTATTCCTGTGTTTCGCTGCTTTTGGGTGTTGGCCGTGTTCGCCTCGACCTTTGCGCTGTATTTCGAAACAGGCGAAGACAATCTTGTGGTGGCGACCTTCTGGTTGATTGCCGATAGTTTGACGGGCCTCATGGCCGCGCCAAACCTCATCGCGCTTATCTTGCTCTCACCTGTTGTGTTCAAACTCGCGCGGGAGTATTTTGATAAAGTCAAAATCGCCAATGATGGGTTGATTGATCAGGATGATATCCCTTAATGCGCTGACGGTTCGGACGTCTTATGGAAAATCAATATATCAATAAAGACCTCGATCTTACCGCCTTTGAGGGCGGTAATCACCGCGATATCGTGGGCGGTTTATGGGACGAGATCGGGCAGCTACAATTTGATTATATGATTGCGCAAGGTCTTTCACCGACCGACCGATTTATTGATGTGGCTTGTGGCTCCATGCGCGGCGGGCGGCATTTTATTCCCTATCTGAATGCGGGTCATTATTACGGCTTTGATATTCTTAGAGAGTTGATTGACGCCGGGATGACGCACGAAATTGCCCCTCTTGGCATGGTCGACAAAGTGCCCGAGGGCAACCTTGCCTCTGCCGCTGATTTTGAGTTTCCAGAGAGTTGGAGAGGGCTTGATAAAGGTCTCGCGCTCTCGCTGTTTACCCATCTGACGCTCAATACGATTGTGCAGTGCCTGACGAAACTCCGTGCGGTGATGGCAGACGACGGTGTTTTTTACGCCACGATTTTTGAAACCACGGAAGAGACACAAATTCAGCCGCAGACCCATCCGCATAATATCGTCAGCTATATGTGCCAAGATCCCTATCATTACACACGTGCAGATATGGATTATGTTGCGCAAAAGACAGGCTGGGGGGTTGAGAGTCTAAAAGGGTTTGGGCATCCGCGTGGTCAGCATATGGTGGTTTTCAAAGCCCGTTAGACGACGTCCGTTGTGTGCATAGGCTGACACAGTGATTGAAACTTGCGCAAAATCCTGCGAAAGATAGCCATGGCGATTTTTAAGTATAAAGCCTTGGACAGAAACGGCGTCTCCGTCAGCGGGGAGGTTGACGCGCTATCTGAGTCCCACGCCTTTGAAATGCTCGAACGCCGGCGCCTCGAAGCGTTTGAAATTGGGGTAAAGCCCGAAAGCTCTGAGCTCTTTGGTGGGACGCGGCGGATAAAGTCTAAAGATCTCTCGCGCTATGTACGCCAACTCGCAACGCTTTTATCTGCGGGCGTCACATTGCTCGATGCGCTTGGCTCGCTCTCGCGCTCAAACGCTCATCCTGCCCTGTCCAAAGCCTCACAAGCCATTCGCAAAGACTTGCGCGCGGGTATGCGCCTCTCAGAAGCAATGAGTAATCACCTGCCGCAGCTCCCGCGCTATGTTCCGCGCCTCGCGGAATTGGGCGAAGCGACAGGCCAATCGGCCAAAGCACTCACCGATGCCGCCGAGCGTATGGAATATGAAGATCAAATGCGCAGCGAGATTAGCACGGCGCTGTCTTACCCGATGTTTCTCGCGGTCATTGGCGGTATCATCACGTTTTTGTTGTTTCTCTTTATCGTGCCGCGCTTTGATCAAATGCTTGCGGGTAATCGTGATAGCTTGCCCATGATGTCAAAACTGGTCATTGGCGCGGGTGTGGGGCTTAAGAATAATCTGTTTGTCGTGCTGCTCGCCATGGGCGCGATAGCCGCAGGGATTATCTATATCAGTCGAAGTGCGTCCTTGAAATCAAGCTTGCGCACTTGGGCGGAAAAGCTGCCAGTGGTTGGTCCTGTCCTTGTGCAATCAGACCTTGGCGGGTGGTCGCGCACAGTCGGTATGGCGCTAGATAATGGTGCGGATCTGTTGACCGCGCTACAACTTGGCGAATACGGTCTTCGCAGCGGACGGCTCCAAGCGGGCATGCGCGTGGTGCGCAGCGAAATTCGCGCAGGTCGAAACATCGACGAAGTGCTTGAAGAAAATATTACAGATTTTGATCCGCTCACAATTGATTTGGTGCGCACAGGTCGCGCCTCTGGCGGGCTGGCGGATATGCTTTTATTTGTCGGCAAAACGCAAGAGGCGGAGACGAAGGAGCTGACAAAACGGCTCTCGACTTTGGCCGAGCCCATCGCGATAATGCTAATTGCAGGGATTGTCGGCACAATTGTGATTTCCATCGTGCTTGCCATGACATCGCTTTATGACTTCGCGATTTAGGCAGTTTAGCATTAGGCGATTTGGGTAGATGTCCAGACTGCAAAAATACCGACGGCGAGGCATGGGCCAAAGGGCACCCAATTATCAGGAACGTCTGACCTGATCTTCGCCCCTGACGCGCCAAGCAGGGCAATAACAATACCTAGCAAGCTCGCGATAAGCACAACCATGGGCAGGTTCAACCATCCCACCCAAGCGCCGCCTGCGGCCAAGAGTTTTGCATCACCCCGACCTAAACCATCCATACCGCGCAGGCGTTTAAACGCATAGGCAATCGCGACAAATGCGGTGTAACCGACAACTGCACCTATTAACGCTGGGATTATTGCGCCCGCAAGATAGCTTTGGGCAAGGCCTAGGATAATCAA
>CALLME010000174.1 GCA_938007945.1 uncultured Caulobacterales bacterium | reverse complement strand
GCCTGTCCTTTCAAGACTTACGCCAATTTCGCCTCTCAGGGGATATTTTCCAAGTTTTCTTATCTTAAATTTTGGAGAGGCTGCGCTGCTATATTGATATTTGAGGCTTTATGTGTAGCTTGCGTGCAACTTCAAAGACTTGGCTGCGGCCAAACCCTCAAAGGTCAGAGCATGACACTCGACACGACACCCCCAGCGTCGGCGCAAGCGCCTGAAAAGCCAGCTCATCTTAACAAGCCTGTACGCGCTTTTGTGAAACGCAATGGCAAAAAGCTTGTGCGCAAGATTGCAACGTTTCAGTCGACGCAATCCAAAGTGCCTGATACGCCCAAAATCGATAACTCGCATTTCCCCTTTCTTGAGCCCATTAGAGCTGAGTGGGAAACGATTAGAGCTGAGGCGCAAGAGGTCTTAAAATTCCGCGAGGATATCCCTGGCTTTCAAGATATATCGCCAGATCAATACCGCCTCGCAAAAGGCAAAAATTGGAAAACATTCATCATTTACGGTTTTGGGCAAAAGCTAGAGACAAATGCGAAGCTCGCGCCCCGTACGGCGGAGCTTTTGCAAAACGTGCCTAACCTTCAGACCGCAATGTTTTCAATCCTTGCGCCCGGCTACCATATTCCTGCGCATAAAGGCGTAACCAAAGGTATTCTGCGCAGCCATATCGGCCTCATCATTCCTAAGGACTTTGAGAAATGTCGTATTCGCGTAGACGACACCATCACCGCCTGGAAGCCAGGTGAGATTTTTGTCTTTGACGATACCTACGAGCATGAAGTTTGGAACGATACAGACGAAGAACGCGTTATATTATTGTTTGATTTTGACCGCCCGATGAAGTTTTGGGGACGGTTTCTGAACACAACATTCCTTAACATCATGAAAACGACAGCATTTTACAAAGACCCTAAGAAGAACCTGCAATCAGCGGAAGATAAACTTGAAGACGCCATCCGCCGCGCGGATCAAGCTATGGAAGCGATGAGCGACCCGGCGGGCTAAAGCAGCAAACCACCTCAAAATATGGCAGCTTCGTCTATACCGTCGCCGCTCAAACGAGAGTCTATGTCAGAGGCGAAACTTTACATCGTACTTAAGACTTAGAGCGCAAGGGTCGGGAGCCCTGCCGTCTCAGGAAATACTTGCATGCTGAGTTGTTGCCTTGTGAAGCCAAATTGCTGCTGTAACGCGGCCATAAACAAGCTGCGCACATCATTGGCAGGGTAGAGATCACGGTTCTCAAACAGTTTTAAGTCTGACACGCCAGGCCAAGCCCCGAGCAAACCTCGACCCCGCACCGCGCCGCCAAGTACAAAAGCGACAGATCCCGTGCCGTGATCAGTCCCTCTAGTGCCGTTTTGACGCACTGTACGCCCAAATTCTGTCACAACTGTCACAAGGGTCTTATTCCATTGCGGGCCAAGCGTTGTCTCTAGCGCCAATATGGCCTCATCTAGCTTACCTAATTGACGTCCCAAGAGATTGGCTTGGCTTGCATGAGTATCCCACCCTGACAAAGATAGCACCGCGATATCAGGGCCGCCTGCGGGCTTAATCAGACGCCCTGCTGCTTCTGTAATGGCCGTGAAATCACCACGCGCGGCGCGGCTGCCTGATTTGCCACGTCTGCCATTCATGTCATCGCTCATGGCCGTCCCAGAAAGTTCGACAGACTGCGCGAGAGCTTTCTCAAGCCGGGGGTCCGAGCCGTAAAGCTCTAGCAAGCGCGTCACGGTATCATCAGATGCTTCAGGTAAAATCGGGGGTGACCAACTCGCCACACTCGCGGGACCTTTAACAATATGCGGGGTCGAAGAGCCAACCGCCACGGCTTGAAGTGCCGTCGGGCCGTGCTGCAAAGCACGATTTAGCCAACCGTCGCGGCTCATAAATTGAGGTGTTCCACTTTCGAGAAGGTCTTGTGCGAGGAAATGCGAGCGTTCGCGGTAAGGGCCTGCGACGGCGTGCATCACCCGTCCTTGCCCTTTGCGGATAAGGCGCGCGACATTTGGTAATGCAGGATGGAGCGCAAAGCCCTCACCGAGTGGCGTTGAGGCGGCGTCTATTAGGTCTGGCCTGAACCGACGCAACGAGTCGCCCCCTGCCTCGCGCCCTATAACAGGCACAGCCCCAAGACCGTCCATGGCCCCGCGCAGAATGATGACAACCAACTTATTGCCGCCGCCTACATTGGCTGTGGCGAGTCCTGACGCCGACAAAAGCGCCGCAGATAGACCGCTGCCAATGAGGACACGACGAGAGATATTTAGTTTACGTGTTGTCATAATCTATCTCCTATCGTCTCTGAAATTCCGGACTCATGAGAGCGAGCGTTAGTCCCTGTACGGGACTTTCCGCGCGTCCTACGGCCTGACGCGTTTGCTCTGACACAAGCGGGCCAAGCGCCTCGTCAAAAAACTGCAAGGCACCGATGCGATTACCGACTTTGCGCGCCACGCGGTTCGCCCATTCGAGGCGCTTTTTTATCGCGTCGGCGCCAATCCAATCTGTCGCCAAATCGGGGAATCCTTGCGGGGACGGTGCGCGAAACACGGGCTGCCCCAGCGCAAGCATAAATGAACTCGCATTGCGGCCAATCGTATCTTCTTCGCCTAAGACACGCCCCGCCGACACGACCCAATCATCAGGTGACTTAAATTTGGCCTGCTCAGCCGTCCAAGCGTTATCGAGCCTCACGACAGCTTTGGCGAGGGATTTAAGATTACCTTTCGTGCGCGAAAATTCACCTGCGAGTTTATCTATGTCGCGCGGGTCAGGCTGATCACTGACAAAATGCGTGACAAGCTTCGTCGCAACATGGCGCGCGGTCGCAGGATGCACACTGACATCAGCAATCATCGCGGCGGCTTGCTCTGGGCCGAGGTCTGCGTAACGGCGTCCCATAAATGTTTTTGCACCCGGCTCATGCCAGCGCTCTCTGAAGACTACTCGGCCAAAGGCATCTTTGTCAGGCCCAATTTCAATTGTCCAACCTGTCAGGGCTTTGGCAAAGCTCTCAATATCAGCTTGTGTGTAAGCACCGACTCCTAATGTATGGAGCTCTAAAATTTCACGCGCGAGGTTTTCGTTCAAGCCGCGCTTATTGGCCCGACCCGAACGGCTATTGGGGCCAATGGACCGGTAATTATCGAGGTAGACTTGCATCGCGGGATGGAAGCTACTCACCAATACCATATCGGTGAATTCTCCAAGCACATATGGCCGTATCGCTTCACGCTCAAAAGGCCCGACGAGCCCATACATACGCGCCTGTTTCGCCGAAACGGTAAAATGGTTAGCCCAAAACCGCACCCAACGCTCCAGAAAGCTTTGGTCCGTTGACATCGCACGGGTCATACGCGCCTCTATGTCGTTGCGAAAATGATCAACAGCCGCACGGTTGCGCATTTTGCGCACCATGGCCGCTTCTTCAGCATCCGCCATTTTCTTCAGGGCACCAATTTTTTTAGACGAACCGTAATAATCCTGCACCGCTTGTAAACTTGACACGAGCATGGGATCCGCAATTAAGGCGCGTTCTGGATCTCGCAACTGCGCCAAAATATAACTTTGTGGGCCAGATTTGACGTCCTCAATTTCACCTGGTTTCGCGCCAAGGCCAAACCGCGTCAAAGCAATTGCGGATTTCATATCTCTATTCATATCACCCTTTTAGCAATTCTAATGTGACCATAGCATGACTGTGCACTTAATTTTAACGACAGACTTTGTGAAAACCTGCGGTATAAGCGCGAGGAACCTATAAGCCACATGCGAGTTTTTAGACTATGAGTTCTCAAATTCCGAATGACGATTGGCCACCTGCGCCAGATTACAACAAGGCGCCAGACCATGAACGCACGGTCGAATCAATCGAGTCGCTTGCCGCTCTTATGGATAGCCAGTTTCAGCTGCCGGGCACAGGTATCAAACTCGGTCTTGATACGATTATTGGTCTGATTCCCGGCATTGGCGATACCATTGGCCTTGGGGTCGCTAGCTATATCGTCTCGCGTGGTGCGCATATGGGGGTGCCCAAACGTAAGCTGACGAAGATGGGATTTAATATCGGCATTGACTGGCTCATCGGTACTGTTCCAATCATTGGTGACTTATTTGACGTGGGTTGGAAAGC
>CALLME010000173.1 GCA_938007945.1 uncultured Caulobacterales bacterium | reverse complement strand
GGCTTTGGTGATAACGCAGACAATATCGCCTATTGCCAACGCGTGGCCAGTTCTGGCGCGACAGAACTCTCGACCTATTTTAAATTTGCGATGGGCTTTGTTGTGCTGTTTGCCGCGCTTGGATCTGCGCGCTATTTCTTTATTACTGCCCTTGGCCAGCGGGTGATTGCCGATATTCGCCGCTCTGTTTATTCCAAACTCCTCACCCTTAGTCCCGCCTATTTTGAACGTGTGCGCACAGGTGAAGTGCTCTCACGACTTACGACAGACACAACTCTCATTGAGACAGTCCTGACGGGCTCCATCTCATTTGCTATTCGCTCAGTCGCCATCATCATTGGGTCGTTCATTTTGATGTTCGCAGTAAGCTGGAAACTCGCGCTTATTGTTATGGCGGTGCTGCCGATAATTCTTGTACCGTCGATTATCCAAGGCCGCCGTATCCGCGTGCTTTCACGTGACGGTCAAGATAATCTTGCCTATGCCTCTGCGCGCTCTGGTGAAGCCCTCACCGCTATTCAAACTGTGCAAGCTTATACGCGTGAAGCCCATGAAGACGCGGCATTCGCTGATAATATTGAGGCAACTTATAAAAGCCAGTTCGGGCGTATCTTAAATCAAACATTCCTCACATTCTTTGTATTCACAGCGGCGCTTGGCGGCATTATTGGCGCGCTCTGGTTTGGCGCAGAGTCTGTCAAAGCTGGCACAATGACAGGCGGTGATATTGTCGCTTTTACGGGCCTCGCCTTTTACGCAGGCAGTAGCGGCGGCGCCCTGACCGAGACGTGGACAAACCTTTTGCGCGCGGCGGGAGCCTCTGAACGGCTTGTCGATATCTTGGAAACGCAAAGCGATATTTCTGTTCCTATAAATCCTGACACGCTTGCAGAGGTGAAAGGCAATCTCGCCTTTGAGCAGGTGTCGTTCGCTTATCCCACACGCCCTGATGACAAGGCGCTTTATGACGTTAGTTTTGATGTGAAGGCGGGCGAAACCGTTGCGCTCGTCGGACCGTCTGGTGCAGGTAAATCGACGATTTTTCAGCTATTGTTGCGCTTTTATGATGTGAGTTCTGGCGCTATTAAGCTCGATGGTGTGAGCTTGCCAAACCTGACGCCTGAAGCATTGCGGCAGCAATTTGCCATTGTACAGCAGAACACACCGCTCTTCTCTGGCTCGGCTATGGATAATATCCGCTATGGTCGTATTGGGGCGAGTGACGCAGAGGTGATTGCCGCAGCCAAAGCCGCTTTCGCCCATGATTTTATTTCCGCACTTCCTGATGGTTATGATACCGACCTTGGCGAGCGTGCGGGCACACTTTCGGGTGGACAGAGACAGCGTCTTGCTATTGCGCGCGCGATATTACGTGACGCGCCAATTCTTCTTTTAGATGAAGCCACCTCAGCACTTGACGCAGAGTCAGAGCAAGCCGTGCAAAAAGCCTTTGAGATGATGTCGCAGAACCGCACGACGCTTGTGATTGCGCACCGCCTCGCGACAGTAAAAACCGCTGATCGTATCATCGTATTTGAACACGGCCGCATTGTTGGCCAAGGCACGCATGACAGCCTGATTAAGGACGGTAAACTTTACGCCCGCCTCGCCGCGCTACAATTTGACCAGAGTTAAGAGCTAGGCCGCTTTGTTATGCGGCAGTACCATGGCGGCAGCGCCGTAAAGCGCGACGAAATGCGCCATGATAAGGCGGACAGGGATATCTTTAACATACCACGCGCCTGTGCCTTTGTTTTTAAAATGACCTTCAAAATCTGACTCGGCAATAAACGGCGCGATATGTCTAGAGACTCCGCCGCCGACAACGACGCCGCCTGCAGCCCCCATGGTCAACGCCGCATTGCCGGCAAATCCGCCCAGCATATCGCAAAAAGTGAGCACTGTTTTGCGCGCGATGGATTTCGTACTGGCCTCGGCCGCAGCGACGACTTCGTCTGGTTTTTTAAACCGCATCTGCTCGCCGTGAATTTGGCAGATAGCTTCGTAAAGCCGCATCATGCCAGGCCCGCAGATGAGCGTTTCTGCCGCAACGTAGTCGCGTGACTGGGCAGTATATGCGAGAATTTCGCGCTCGAGCTCATTTTGCGGGGCAAAACCTGTGTGTCCGCCCTCAGTTGCGAGGATGCTAGGCGGGTGGCCTGGAATTGCACTCGGCACAATACAGGAAATGCCGAGGCCTGTGCCTGGGCCGAGCACGGCGACGGATTTATTATAATTCACTTTACCATCGATCAGCGTCTGAAATCCGTCATCAGGAATAACTGTTGCGCCGTTCGCCATGGCCACAAAATCATTCAGTACGACCGCGTCCTCAAGACCGAATTTATTCTTTAGTTCCGCCTCAGACACCAGCCAATCGACATTGGTCATTTGAATGGCGTTATTAAACTTCGGACCCGCAAAAGCAAAAGCCGCCTTTTTTGGGCGCACGTTTAAGCCTGATAGATAATGGGTGACGGCGTCATTAAAATGACTGAAATCTGCGACCGCATATTTCTCGCTCTCATGCAGCTCAATCGTGCCCTGTGGGGTGCGGGCGGCGAGCGCGAAGCGGCAATTCGTGCCGCCGACATCACCCACAAGTGTGGCTGAGTTCATCACGTATTCGCTCCGCCAAAGTCGGCCAAATCTCCAAGAAATGACGCACCAGATTCTGAGTCTGTACAGACGGCGCGCACATGGCCAAACATATTCATACCGAGTGCCGAAAGCTGTGGTTGCGCAGGATATGGCGCGGGTGGGCGCATTTTGAAATCATCATCGCTAACGACGTTGACGCTGCCAGAAGCAGGGTCAAGCAAAATCATATCGCCTGTGCGCACACGCGCGAGATCCCCGCCCATCAAGGCTTCGGGATGCATATGAATAGCAGCGGGCACCTTACCTGACGCGCCAGACATACGGCCATCTGTGACGAGGCCAACTTTAAACCCTTTATCCTGCAAAGCTCCAAGAATAGGCGTGAGCTTATGCAACTCTGGCATGCCGTTGGCGCGCGGTCCTTGGAAGCGCAGCACGACGATAAAATCGCGCTCAAGCTCACCGCGTTTATGCATGGCGATAATATCGTCTTGGTGATCGGCCACAATCGCTGGCGCTTCAACTTTCCAATGCTCGCGTTTCACCGCAGATACTTTCATGACCGCACGACCGAGATTACCTTCGAGAAGACGTAAGCCTCCGTCGGGGCGAAACGGCGCTTTCACAGTTGTCAGAATGTCTTTATCGAGACTTTCAGTCGGGCCTTTGCGGAAGAGCACAGCGTCAGCTTCGGCGTGTTGGTTACGAATAGGCTCACGCGTATATTCAGACAACCCCTCGCCGCCTGCAACGGTCGTCACGTCATTATGAACAAGGTCCGCGTTGAGAAGTTCTGCGATTAAGTAAGCCATGCCGCCCGCCGCGTGGAAATGGTTCACATCCATAATCCCGTTGGGGTAAATTTTACAAATAAGCGGCACAGCTTGGGAGATATCGGCGAGGTCATCCCAATTAATTAAAATACCCGCCGCACGCGCCATAGCACAGAGGTGAATAGTCAGATTGGTCGATCCGCCCGTCGCCATCAAACCAACAATGCCGTTCACAATTGCTTTTTCGTCAATCACGTGAGCGGCAGGCGTAAAGCTTTCGCCCATGGAAGAGATTTGCACGGCACGACGTGTTGTTTGCGCCGTAATAGCGTCGCGCAGAGGCGTGTTGGGATGCACGAATGAACTACCTGGCAATTGCATACCCATAATTTCCATCAGCATCTGGTTCGTGTTGGCGGTACCGTAAAATGTGCACGTGCCAGGCGCGTGATAACTCGCGGATTCGGCCTTAAGCAGTTCCTCACGCCCCACTTTGCCTTGGGCATATTCTTGCCGCACGCGCGCTTTTTCTGGATTGGGCAAGCCTGACGGCATCGGGCCCGCAGGTGCAAAAATTTGGGGGATATGACCAAAGCGAAGCGCCCCAATCAGCATACCTGGCACAATTTTATCACAGACACCTAGATGAATAGCGGCGTCAAACATATCATGTGAGAGCGCGATTGCTGTGCCCATAGCGATTGTATCGCGCGAGAAGAGCGAGAGTTCCATACCGTCACGACCTTGGGTGACGCCGTCACACATGGCAGGCACACCGCCCGCGACTTGGGCCACAGCCCCGTTGCGGCGCGCGGCATGTTTTATAATAGACGGGAAACGCTCAAAGGGTTGGTGAGCTGACAGCATATCGTTATAAGATGTGACAATACCGATATTGGGCCAGTTCGCCCCCAGCAGTTCCATCTTTTCATGCAAAGGACAGCCTGCACTTGCGTGAGCGACATTGCCTTCGGAGAGGCGCATACGGCGCGGGCCATCACGAAAGTTTTCGGCCACAGCATTGAGATAGCTACGACGCGATTTCTGCGAACGGGCTTTGATGCGGGCCGTGACATCTTTGATGGTTGAATTCATAGTCTTATCTTACATGTTTCCCGTGAAAACGGTGAGGCGGTGGCCCGCAGATTTAAGCGCGCCAACAGGGGTATTAGCTTCGTCCCCCATCCTCGCAGCGTCAAAGACTTTGGCCTTTTGCGCGCCCGGAATAAACAAAATAATGTCTCGTGATGACATCACGGCAGATAAAGTCAGCGTAATGCGGTCTGGAAACTCCCCTGCACCTTCGCAGCCGCGCGCATCGATAGAGGCAAAACGCGCAGTATTTGTTTCATTCATGGCGGCATCACGCCCCACTGCTCCTGGGAACCAACTCGCGGTGTGGCTGTCTGTGCCCATGCCCATGACGCAAATATCAAAGGGCATTGCGACGTCTTCAAAGCGCTGCTCTATTTCTGGCAAGCCCTCTGACACGCTATTATGAGTTGATTTCAGGCTGATGAATTTCGCGCTCGCCGCTGCGCCTTGCAGGAAATTCTCTTTAATAAAGCTCTCATTAGAACCCGCCTCGCCCGGTTCGACCCACCGCTCATCCACCAGACTGACGGTGACCTTGTCCCAGCCTATATCTGCATTTGCGAGGGCGGCGAATAATGGCTTTGGACTGCTTCCACCCGAGACCATTAGGCTCGCCTGACCGCGGGCGTTTAGAGCCGCGTTCAACTGGGCGACAATATGTTCACATGCCTGAGTGACGAGCACAGCCGTCTCTGCGGCAACTAAATGGTATCTCTCTTTGGACGCAACGCTTGACATCGCTTAAGTCTTCTCTGCCGTGACGGACTCAGAGTTCCACGCATGGCCATTTCTTTCGAGCATATCGCCGCTCTCACGCGGCCCGTCTTCGCCTGCGGGGTAAAGCTCGACGCGTTGCTCTGTGCTGTCCCACCCTGCATGGATTTGGTCTACCCATTTCCACGCTGCTTCAACCTCATCACGGCGCATAAAGAGCGAGAGGTTCCCGCGCACAACATCCATTAAAAGACGCTCATAAGCATCAGGATAGCGTACTGTGAAATTATCCGCATATGACAGGTTCAGCGGTAGCGTTTTGAGGCGCATCCCGCCTGCCCCAGGTTCTTTAATTTCCATCCAAAGTTTCACAGCCTCATCAGGCTGAAGTCGAATAACAAGGCGATTAGCGTTTACTTGCGTATCACCACCAAAAACAGAATGCGGAACAGCTTTGAACTGGATCACAATTTCTGAGCGGCGCTCTGCCATGCGTTTTCCCGTCCGCAGATAGAACGGCACACCTGCCCAACGCCAATTATCAATATAGGCTTTAATCGCAACAAAGCTCTCGGTTGAGCTTTGGTTGACATCCACATCGGTGAGATAATCTTTAGCAAAATGCCCATCCACCAACATCCCGCGCGCATATTGACCGCGTATCGTCATCTCTTCAATGTCATCTTCTGAAATCGACCTAAGCGCGCGCAGCACCTTAATTTTCTCCGTACGCACGTCGTCCGCTTTGAGGGAGGCGGGCGCTTCCATAGCTGTCAGGCAAAGCAGCTGTAACAGGTGGTTCTGCACCATATCGCGCAGCGCGCCCGCGCCGTCATAATAAGCCCCACGTCCGCCGACGCCGATCGACTCAGCCGCCGTTATCTGCACATGCTCAATCGCGCTATGTGACCAAAGCGGTTCGAGAAGGATATTTGCGAAACGGAGCACTAAAAGATTTTGCACCGTCTCCTTACCGAGATAGTGGTCGATACGGTAAATATTGTTTTCGTCAAAGACTTTGCCCACGCCTGCATTAATAGCCCGCGCGGATTCGAAATCTGTCCCAATAGGTTTTTCAAGCACAACGCGCGCGATATCAGACACACAACCCGCCGCCTTTAATCCTTCACAGATGCGGGCATACATCCGCGGCGGCATAGCAAGATAGAAAACGCGTGTCTTTTCCTCTGCGCCTTTGAAAAGGGCTGCAAATTCTGACCAATCCGCAGTGTCGTCCATGACGTCGATAGAATAGTAATATAAAAGGCTCGAAAACTTTTTCCATTGCGCCGCATCAAAATCATCTTCTTGAGAAAATTCGTGATAGGCGTCACTGATAAGCTTCTGATATTCCTCGCGGCTGTGGTCACTCCGCGAGACACCGATAATGCGGCTATTGTCGGCTATTTGACCATCACAGAAGCGGTGGAACAGAGACGGTAGGAGCTTACGCCGCGCTAAATCTCCTGTCCCGCCAAAAACGACGATGTCGAAAGGCGCCACAGGCACAAAGCCTGACCCGCCTCCATCTTGCGGCTGGCTTTTGTTCTGAATGTCAGTTTTTTGTGACGCAGCGCTCAAAACTATCCCCTATTTTTACGCTAGATTTATAGGATATGACAGCGCTGTCAAATACTATCAACTTAACGAAGCTTGTTTAGATCATTTTGCGTGACGCGGCCCTGTTGACCCTCTCACAATAAGGTCATGCTCAAGCGTACGCGCGCTGTCCTCCGTCGAGTCTTTGCTCATGAGAAGTTTCGCCGCAGCAAATCCTAATTCTTCGATAGGTTGGCGCACAGTTGTCAGTTGTGGCCACAGAATGCGCGCAAGCGGCGTGTCATCAAATCCTCCGACAGAGAGATCTTTTGGCACAGAAAGTCCTAATCGGTTTGCCGCAGAAATCACGCCTGCGGCCATATCGTCATTACTCGCGAAAATAGCCGTCGGAGGCTCTTTAAGACCGAGTAAATTTTCAGCGGCCGCAATGCCTGAGCGGAAATGATAATCCCCCATTTCGATATATTCAGGTTTAATCTCAAGTTCGGCCTTACGCATAGCTTCTCGAAATCCTTCAAAGCGCCGCGGCGTCGCGCTGTGTTGAGGATGGCCTTTGATAAAGGCGATTTTCTTATGGCCTAGACTAATAAGATATTGCGTCATTTCCTTAGAAGCTTTGACATCATCCATTTGCACGATGGGAAGATTACCATGCGACGAAATTGGCGCGACGGGGACATAAGGAATTTTAAGCCTCTGCAAGATACGCACGACGCTGCCATTATCACAAAGCGGCGGCGTCAATATCGCGCCGTCTACAGGCAAGCGTTCCAGATGACGTTCGATTTCCGCAGATAAGTCCCCATCAATCACGCCGTTAGAATCCTCTACGTCCAATGGCTCAGCGACTAGATGGTAACCGCGTTCCCGGCAGGCTTGCGTCGCCCCTTTTTGGATATTTGCGATGTAGCTTGGACTTGGGTTGTCATAAAGAAGCGCGATGAGATAAGACTTAGAACTTGCGAGCCCCCGCGCCGCGAGCGAGGGTGAATAGTGAAGCTCTTTGGCCACCGCCGTAACTTTTTCGCGGGTTTTAGTCGCCACATTCGGCTCGTGATTAAGGACGCGCGAGACGGTTTTCATCGACACGCCAGCTTTTTTAGCCACATCGTGTATTGTTGATTTCATGACTGTCCCCTTACCCGCAAGCGAGCCCTCAAGAGAGCCAATCTTGTCTTATAGACAAACCATAAGACAATTTGGGGCCGTGTTCAATGCGTTTATCACAGCGCTATGGGCATGACAGCGGTGTCGGGTAGAGGATGAAATTAACAGAACAATCTATGAGGCAAGCTGAAAGACTGAGGCCAATCGGTGCGAGCGGAAAAAGCGCCGCGCAGACTAAACGCCAAAAATAAACGACACGAGCGCGATGATAGCCATCACGAGGAACGTTTTTAGATTATCCAAAAATATATTCATAACGGCTTCCTACGCGACCCTTGGAAGAAATTCAATCCCAATGTGTTTCTCACTTCAAGACACCCCAAAACAAAACCGCCCCTGCACAAAACAGAGGCGGCTTGAATAAGCGTGATGCGAGGTTTCGTTTAGCCAATCATATCCTCAAGCTCCATGCCTTTTGTCTCAGTGACCGCTTTGGCGACAAAGAGAATAGATAGGAAGGCAAAGGCTGAATAAATGCCAAATGAGACGGCGAGGCCGAGATTGGCGAGCATCCATGGGAATGAGAGCGTCACGACAAAGTTTGCAATCCATTGCGCAAAGCCTGCGACCGCAAGACCCGCACCGCGAATTTGGTTCGGGAACATCTCGCCAAGCATGACCCACATCACAGGCCCCCAGGTCATGTTAAAGAAGAACACATAGGCCATCGCCGCATAGAGCGAGAGGCGACCCATATTATCTGAGAGTTGTAGTGAACCATCGACAAGCGCGCCTGTCGAGAAGGCATAAGCGACTACAGCCAGCATAAATGCCATGCCGACAGATCCGAGCATGAGGAACGGCTTACGGCCAAATTTGTCAATCAGGAACAGAGTAATACCTGTCGCAAAAATTGACATCACGCCCATAAACACATTCTGTTTCAGCGCGTCAGCTTCGGTAAAGCCCGCCGCTTCCCACATCACAGCACCGTAATAGAAAATTACGTTAATGCCGACGAGTTGTTGGAAAACCGCA
>CALLME010000172.1 GCA_938007945.1 uncultured Caulobacterales bacterium | reverse complement strand
GCGGGATGGCCGTCCGCTACATTGTAAACTTGTGTGGGATTAGGATTATCCAAGGACCCCAGAAGCGCGCTGCAAATATCTTCCACATGAATACGGTTGACGAGATGCCCTGCCTTTACCACAGCTCGCGCCCGACCCGACTGCAGCCGTTTTAGCGGATTGCGCGTCACCTTTTGCTTCGCACGACGCCCTATACGCGACCCATAAATCCCAGCCAATCGAAAAACATGCACAGGCCAACCCGTTTCGAGCCAGGCAAGTTCCGCTTCAACACGCGCGCGACCCCGCCCTGTGCTTGGCCGCAAGAGCTCATCTTCAAACGCCCATTGGCCACTGCGGTCGCCGTAAACAGAGGTGGCCGATAGATAGCCCACCCATTTCACCCTTGGCGCAAGCGTTTTCAGACGGTTTGGTAAGGCTGATAAAATCGGATCAGAGCCGTCCTTAAACGGCGGAACAGAAGACAGGACAATATCCGCGCGCCACAAAGCCTGCTTAAGCTCCGCGCTCAGCTCGCCTGTAAACTTTATCGGCTCAATCCCACGCCGACGCAGAAACGCATTTTTCTCGCCTGTGCGCACTGTGGTGAAGACCTTTATACCCCGCGCACGCAAATGCGGCGCAAGATGCAGCGCGGTATAGCCTGCGCCAAAAAACAGTGCGGTTGTCATCCCCCTGCTTTCTGACTGTAATTTAACTGAGCCTTGCATTGCGTCGCTTTAGCCCTCCCGATAGAGAGACTATATGATAGGACGTAAAAATTCTCTGACTTTTCTGACAATCTCTGCTGCGATGTTTGCAGGCCAGAATCTCGCTCATAGCGCAGACCTGACTTCGGAATTTGATACAAAACATAAAGCCTGCCTTGAGCGCATCGCAGACGATCCAGAGCTAGCTTATGAAGAGGCGATGATTTGGAAAGCCGAGGGCGGCGGACGGCGTGCACGTCACTGCGAAGCCATGTCGCTTTTTGCGCTTGACCAAACTGAGGAAGCCGCTTTTCGCTTAAGCAAACTCGCGAAATCACCTGATGGTGGCACGCCGCAAATGCGTGCTGATTTTTACGCCGAATCTGCCAATTTCTGGCTCCTCGCGGCGGAACCCAAGGAAGCTTACGCCGCATCCAGCCAAGGCTTAGAGCTTGTCGAAAGCCATATTGATTTGCGCATTGCCCGCGCCCGCGCCTATGCAGCCCTTGGGCATTATGACTACGCTGAAACCGACCTCACTTCTGTGCTCGTCTTTGATAAGAACCATGCGGGGGCGCTACGTTACCGTGCCGATGCGCGCCGTCATCTTGGCAAGCTCGACGCGGCCAAAATGGATGTTGAAACCTCTCTGCGCATAGACCCGACCATCGTCGAAACAGCTCTTTTGCGCGGCGAGATTAACGAAGCCCTGCGTCAGGAAAAAGCAGCGAACTAGCCTTGCGCTTTTACGACGCTTGCGTCCGTCTCCTTAAACGCTAAAAGATGTGACACCCTTGCTTTAGGACGTCCATGACACTGCTTAAATCCGCCTTCATTTTATCTGCCGCCACGCTTGCGCTCACGGCCTGCACGAAAGCCCCTATGCCTGATAGTCCCTCTCCGAAAACTGAAACATCTTATCTGACGCGCGACCCTGGCCCGGGTAAGCTGACACCAGAGCGGATTAACGCCAGTCCCTCACTCGCTGGATCATCACTCCGTCGGCCAGCCATTTCACCAGACGGAAAAATGGTGACTGTGCTGCAAGGCCGCGAAGATGACGCCCGTCAACAAGACCTTTGGGCTTATGATTTGGAAACAGGTGAAGGTCGCCTACTTGTCTCATCCACCGATATTTTGGGCGCGCCAGAAGAGCTATCCGCGGAAGAGAAAAACCGCCGTGAGCGCGCGCGCGAATATGGGCGCGGCATTGTCTCTTATAGCTGGGTCGGCGAGCAACTTCTTATGTTCCCGCTGGGCGGCGACCTCTATTTATATGATTTGTCCACGCGTAAGTCGCGCCAAGTCACCGCGACCAAAGGCTTTGAAACAGATCCCAAAGTGACGCGCGACGGAAAATACGTCACCTATGTGCGCGACAATAACCTTTTCATCAATGAGATTGAAACAGGTCTTGAGCGTCAACTCACCGACGGCGCGACAGACCTAATCCGTAACGCCACGGCGAGCTTTGTCGTGCAAGAAGAGCTTGACCGCTCCACGGGTTATTGGGTGAGCCCCGATAGTTCACGCATTGCCTATACCCAAATTGATGAAAGCCCTGTGGCGATTGAAAACCGCATCGAGTTCAGCGCAGACGGCATTGAAAATGTCTCCCAACGCTATCCGTTTGCCGGCACAGATAATGCGACTGTTAAATTAGGTGTCGTGTCACGCGAAGGCGGGGAAACCGTATGGGCGGACATTGGCGATGACCCTGATATTTATCTCACGCGTGTGAATTGGAGCCTTGATGGACGTAGCCTTTATGCGGGTATTTTATCACGCGATCATAAAACGCACACCTTTTACAAGATCAATCCGAGCACAGGTAAGTCGTCTGTGTTTTTTACAGAAACCTCCCCAACATGGCTCAATATTCCTGCGCCAAACTTGCGCGCGCAAAGAGACGGCAGCTTTCTTTGGCAAAGTGAACGCGACGGCATCAATCGTCTTTACCGCGTCAGCTCTGAAGGTGAGTTAAGCGCTGTCACGCCAGAAGGCTTACTCGTCACGGGTGTGAATTGCGTAAGTGATGACACTGTTTACGTCACAGGTTGGCGCGAGAGCGCGACTGAGCGGCACCTTTTTAAAGTCTTGCTGGAGAACGGAGAAGCCACTCAAATCTCAAAGGGCGAAGGCTATCACAGCGCGCGGTTTAATAAATCTTGCACCAATTATATTGGCTATTATTCGTCTGATAATGTCCCGACTCAGACGCGTGCGTTTAAAGCCGACGGAACACCTCTCGCCTGGCTCAATGAAAATACTTTGGACAATAGCCATCCTTACAGCAAATTTTTAAGCGCGCATATCACGCCCGACTATGGTCAGATAAAAGCCGCTAACGGGCAGATGATGGACTATATGCTGTTTAAACCGCTCGACCTCAAGGCAGGTGAAAAGCGCCCAACGATTACCCTCGTTTACGGCGGACCCGGTGTGCAGCGGGTGAACAAGGCGTGGGGACGTAAAGACTTTGCCCGTATGCTCGCCCATCACGGCTTTGTCGTCTTTATGATGGATAATCGCGGCGCAACGGGTCGCGGCAAGGCGTTTGAAGATGTGCTTTATCGCGCCATGGGCCGCAGTGAAGTGATAGACCAAAGCGTGGGCGCAGAGTGGCTCAAATCCCAAGACTTTGTCGACCCAGATAAAATGGGCGTTTATGGTTGGAGCTATGGCGGCTATATGGCGCTGCATATGCTTGCGCAAACCGATCATTACGCGTCAGGTGTGTCAGGCGCGCCCGTGACCGATTGGGCACTTTATGATACGGCCTATACGGAACGCTATCTCGGCAGCCCTGTTGAGGGTGATCCAAATTACACGAAAGACGCCTATGAAAAAGGCAGTGTCTTTCCCTATCTTGACGAGCTGACAGAGCCTGTGCTTCTCATTCACGGCATGGCAGATGATAATGTTGTGTTCCGTCATTCAGTCAAACTCATGGGCGAGATGCAAGCGCGCGGGAAACAGAACCTGCGCGTCATGACCTATCCAGGCGAGAAGCATGGCTTTCGGAATGAAGCCAATCAGACGCATCGGGATCGTCAGATACTCGATTTCTTTTTGGAGACGTTAGGGACTTCCGAAGGAAGGCCCGATTAGGGCAGCAAACACACGCCTTGTGCAATTTAGCTATGCTCAATCACTCTCGCTTAATGTGTGTTTGTGCACCGCTTACACTATCCAAACATCGGAATAAGTACGCCCTTCACAACATAATCTCTTAGCCAGTAGAGAGCAAATAAAAGAATGATAGGCGATAAATCAAGACCGCCCATTGATGGCAAAACATTTCGAATAGGTCGATAAATAGGGCCTAAAAATTTTTCTATCCCATAGTAAATTTGCGAGACGATTTGATTTCTTAGATTAATAATATTGAATGCTAACAGCCAACTCAAAATTACCTGAATAAAAATCAGTGCTATTAAAACTGAAATACCATTAACAACAAAAAAATGTAAAATTGATTGCGGGAACGTCATTCTTATCTCCTAGCCAATAAGGCTGAATTGTTTGGGTCTATCTAGGCAGGCTTTCTTCGAAGTGCAATCTTTATTGCGACGCCCAGACGATACGCGCTATCCACTGCACGTCGCGGCGATCAATTTCGCGATCATCATAGTCCGGATTGAGAGAAATCAGCCCGACCTTTCTTTGGGTAAGGCTATGCAATTCCTTAGCCATAACCTCGCCGTCAACCGTCTTGACGACCACACGGTCACCGCGCCGCACGGTTTGATTAGGCGCGACAACAACACGGTCGCCTGCGCGGTAAACGGGTGCCATGCTGTCGCCGACAATTTCTAGCGCGTAGCAATTCTCATCAGACAGGCCTGGCATACGGACCTCGTCCCAACCTGAGCCGACGGGGTAGCCGCTATCATCGAAAAACCCCATATCACCCGCTTGGGCGAGGCCAATGACAGGGACAGACGCTCCCTGCCCGCGTGTATTGCCCGCGAGCGCGGCGAAATCTTCAAAGCTCATATTCACGACGTTTAGCACTTTGGACAGGCTTTCCGTGGAGGGCCAACGCGGTTTACCTGCGCCCGAATGGCGTTTTGAGCGGTTAAAGCTCGTCGGGTCGAGCCCTGCTTCGCGCGCCAGTCCAGACGGGCTTGTTGAAACGCTTTCAGCCAAACGGTCAAGCGCCGTCCAAATTTCTGTATGCGTAAACATAAAGATGTCCTTATTTACTTAAATCTATTAATAGGTAAATATTCCTAACTCGTCAACAACCCTGTTTTACAGACCTTTCATAAAAAAAGGCTCCCATATGGGAGCCTAATGAAATCGTTTTCGCGACGCTCAATTATAAGCGCTTTCGCCGTGAAGGCTGATATCGAGGCCTTCATATTCTTGCTCTTCATCAACACGTAGGCCGAACGTGACTTTTAGACCCATCAGGATGACAAAGGAGGCAATGGCTGACCACGCGACAACCGCGCCTGTGCCAATCAGCTGCGTCATGAAATCACCATCACCTGTCCCGCCTAGTGCTGTGGCTGAGAGGAAAGGCAAAAGCAAGATGCCCAAAATACCGCCAACACCGTGAACGGCGAAAACATCAAGACTATCATCAATTTTAAGACGCACACGGATGAGGTTGACCGCGCCGTAACAGACAAGTCCGCCTGCGAGGCCCATGAGCATTGCCCCTTGTGGACCGAGCACGCCTGCGGCGGGTGTCACTGTGGCAAGCCCTGCAATGGTACCAGTCGCGGCACCCACAAGTGTTGGCTTGCGTGAGCTCATCGCTTCCATCACGACCCAGACTAGCGTGCCCATAGAGGCGGCGATATGTGTCACGAGAAGCGCCATACCTGCGCCGCCGTCAGCGGCAAGTTGCGAACCGCCATTAAAGCCGAACCAACCCACCCAAAGCATAGACGCGCCAATCATCACGACCGCTGGACGGTGCGGAACAGAAAGCTCATTAGGGAAGCCTTTGCGCTTGCCAAGAAG
>CALLME010000171.1 GCA_938007945.1 uncultured Caulobacterales bacterium | reverse complement strand
GCCGCACTTGCTGACACGCGAAAGGAAGCAGACGACATACGCGCTACCATTGTTTCTATGTGGGCGGCCGTCGAGCGTAATGACGTTGAAGGCTATCTAAAATATGTGCACCCCGATTACACATTATTTGGTGAAAACGATATCTATCTACAATCAGGCAAGGCACTTGAGCGCGAGAGCTACACAGACTATCTAGCGCGCTATAAAGGCATTCGCACCTTTATGCATCAACCGCAATTTCATATTCGCGGCGATACGGCTTGGGTTACCTATTATTGGTCCGATAGCGGTTTCTCTCGCGATAGCGGCGAGCGATTTACGACACAGGGAAAGTCAACGCGCATATTCGTCAAAGAAAACGACAAATGGCTTTGCATCCATGGCCATTTCACATCTGTCGATGACTAACTATTGTCCCGACCGATTTATATAGCGCTAGGCGCGAACCTTGGCGAACCAAAGGAGAGCTTCAAACGCGCGCTTAGTACTCTTGAGCAATCTGGAGCCATATTACGTCAACTCTCAGGAATTTGGCAAAGCCCGTCTTGGCCCCCCTGTAAAGGGCATCCTGATTACAACAATGCTTGCGCAGAAATTGACTATGCAGGCAAAGCGAATGATTTGCTCGCTCTTTTACATAATGTTGAGGCTGATTTAGGGCGAGTGCGGAATGAGCTTAACGCACCTCGCACACTTGATTTGGATTTACTTGATTTTAGAGGTGAGCATGTCAATCAATCGTCACTCACATTACCGCATCCGCGTATGTTGTCGCGGGGGTTTGTGTTGTTACCGTTGTCCCAAATTGCGCCTGACTGGCAACATCCTGTGACAGGCGAGGGCATAGAAAGCGCCCTCGCTAAACTCCCTTTGAGTGACATTGAACCCATGCGCTATATCGGTCATATGAATTGGATATAGTCGAAATTTACCTGACCTGACAAAAATTGCGGCAAAAACACCCAACATGCAAACTGATTATAGCCAGTCACGCATAATTTATGCTAAGCAAAAGGCTGATTTAAAACACGGACGATACCATGACCAAATGGACCCCCTCTAGCTGGCGCTCAAAACCCGCTTTGCACATTCCAGATGACTACCCAGATACGGCGCACCTTTCGCAAGTAGAGGACACTTTGCGCGGATATCCGCCGCTTGTCTTCGCAGGCGAAGCGCGCAAACTAAAAGCGCGCTTAGCGGATGTCGCTATGGGAAAAGCTTTTCTCTTACAAGGGGGTGACTGCGCAGAAAGTTTCAAGGAATTCCATCCCGATAATTTGCGCGATATGTTTCGCGTTATGATGCAAATGGCCGTCGTGCTGACATATGGGGCAGGGCAGCCTGTCGTCAAAGTCGGCCGGATTGCTGGGCAATTTGGCAAACCGCGTAGCTCACCTGTTGAAGTGCGTGACGGTATTACCTTACCGAGCTACCGAGGCGACAACATAAACGGCATGGGATTCAGTCCCGAAGAACGTGCGCCTGATCCCGATCGTCTGCTTAAGGCTTATGGGCAGTCGGCCTCGACGCTCAATTTACTTCGCGCTTTTTCAACAGGTGGCTATGCGGATTTGAACAATATCCATAAATGGAATCTCGGTTTCGCAAAGGGAACGAATTCTAGCCAGAAATATACCGAGCTGTGTGAAAAAATCTCGGATGCGCTTGACTTCATGGAAGCCTGCGGCGTGACGGCTGAGAGTACGCCGCAAATGGCGGCGACGGATTACTATACTAGCCATGAAGGTCTCTTGCTTGGCTATGAGGAGGCGATGACACGGATAGATAGTACAACGGGTCGTTGGTATGATACCTCTGCGCATATGCTTTGGATTGGCAACCGTACACGTCAACCCGATCATGCCCATGTTGAATTTATGCGTGGCATTGAAAACCCAATTGCGATGAAAGTCGGCGAGGGACTTGAACCTGATGAATTGCTTAACTTGCTTGATATCCTCAACCCAAATAACGACCCAGGCCGCATCACGCTTATCGCGCGTTACGGTCATGATAAAGTTGCGAAGGGCTTGCCGACACTCGCGCGAGCGATGAAACGGCAAGGGCGTCACATTGTGTGGTCCTGTGACCCGATGCACGGAAATACGATTAAGACGGATACGGGTTATAAAACACGTCCGTTCGATTATATTCTCAGTGAAGTTAAGTCCTTCATGCAAGTGCTTCACTCCGAAGGTTGTTGGCCAGGGGGTGTGCATTTTGAAATGACGGGTCAAAACGTCACTGAATGTCTTGGGGGTTCTGCCGCAGAAGTGCGTGAGGAAGACCTCTCATCACGCTATCACACACATTGCGACCCACGCCTCAACGCCGATCAAGCTTTGGAACTTGCATTCTTGATAGCTGAGGAACTGAAAGGCTATCGACGTGAGGATGCTGCCAGACTTGCCAGTTAGGTGACTTCCGAGATCGCTAAAATTAAGAATGCTATGTTGTTTTGAAAAATAGTCATTCGTCGGAACCAAAACTGTTAGACAACGTATCTTAATGTTGAAACTAAGATTTGGATTCCACTTATGGCTCAAAACAAACCCGACCTGAAAGCCGATAAAACGGGTGAAGTAGATCTTAATCCAGCCCTCGCAAAAGAACGTGTTGATGCTTGGCTCGACGGTTTTGTGAGCACTCTACCGAATCTTGTCGTCGCCATAATTCTTTTTGTTATTTTTGTTATAATTGCTGTGTTCGTGAAGCGTATTGTCATCAAGGCTGCTAAGGCGCGTGGGCGCAGCAACCTAGGCGAAGTCATGGGCGGATTTTTGAAAGCCGCAATAATTCTACTTGGGGGCCTGATTGCAGCAACAATCGTTGTGCCCACCTTAAACCCTGGTGACCTCATCGCGGGCTTAGGCGTCAGTTCAGTGGCGATTGGTTTCGCATTCAAAGACATTTTACAAAATTGGCTTGCAGGGCTCCTTATCCTCATACGCCAACCATTCGAAATTGGCGATCAAATTGAAGTCAATGGATATGAGGGCACTGTTCAGCATATCGAAACACGGGCCACCATCATCAAAACTTATGACGGACAGCGCGCTGTAATTCCTAATAGCGACATTTATACTAATGCTGTCCTTGTGAAGACAGGTAACGATATTCGCCGCTCACAATATGACATTGGTATTGGCTACGCCGATGATATAGACGAAGCCTGCGAAATCATTACGCGCGAAATTTCTAAGATTGATGGCGTCATTGATGACCCTGGGCCAGAAACATTTGCATGGGACCTCGCCGCAAGTTGGGTCACGTTACGCGCACGGTGGTGGACGGATAGTAAGCGCGGCGATGTTGTAAAACAACGTTCGGAAGTTATTCGCGCTGTGAAACGCGCCCTTGACGACGCCGCAATTGATATGCCGTACGATACCAAAGTGCATCTTTTCCACGATCAGACTGAAGAGACAGATGGCGACCGCAATGCGCAACGCGAAGGCTGGCCCACTCCCAAAGAGGGCAAAGCTCCTCGCCCTCTTCGCGCAGTGCAAAAGAAACAGCTTATGGGGAAAGCTGGAGAGTCTGACCCTAACATCGCTGAACCTACGGAATGAATGCGCGGCTTATAAAGCTTTGGAATGATTTACAGGGTAGCTATTATTTTATTCCGGGGCTCATGGCTATTGGTGCCATATTATTGGCCGTATTAACGAGCGCAATTGATAAGAATATTGACATCACTTTAGCCGAAAAGCTCGGCTGGTTTTACTCAAACAAAGCAGACGGTGCGCGCGCAATCCTCACGACCATTGCGAGTTCTATGATGACCGTCGCGGCCGTGACGTTTTCCATCACGATGGTGGCGGTGACAAGCGCGGCAGGTCAGTATGGCCCTCGTCTGATTGGTAATTTCATGCGGGACCGCGCCAATCAAATAACGCTCGGCACATTCACATCAACATTTGTATATTGCCTTCTCATCTTGCGTATCGCGCGTACCGGTGACACTGGCAGCGGCGAAAATACTATTGCTGAATTCGTTCCGAATGTGTCTTTGCTCGTCGCTATGGCACTTACGCTTTTCAGTGTGGGCGTAATGATATTTTTCATCCACCATATACCTGAGACGCTCAACGTAGGAAATATAACGGGCCAAGTTGGTCGGAAACTGCGTAAAGACCTCACGAATATGTTTCCTGATGACATGGGCGATGGCGAAGACCCAGAAGATGTTATTGATACTTCAATCTATTCCCACAAAAATGCAGTCAAAATTCAGGCTGACTTTGAAGGTTATATTCAAGCGGCAGATGAGACGACGATAATTGAGTGGGCGCGAGACAATGATGCTGTCATAAAACTTCAATACAGGCCAGGTGATTTCACCGTTATTGGCGACGTGCTCCTTCATGTGTGGTCTCAAAACGGCTCTGAAATCACATTAAGCGATGATGATATCAAAGTTCTTCGCGTCGCTTACGCTGTAGGAGAAGAGCGCACAGCACATCAAAACGCCTTGTTTTTGGCTGATGAACTTGTCGAAATTCTAGCGCGCGCCCTTTCGCCAGGCATTAACGATCCGTTTACGGCTATAAACTGCATAAATTGGTACCAAAGCGCCATAAACACTATGATGCGAGGAAAGCCGCCTAGCCCCTTTCGTAAGGATGCTGAGGGCGTCCTAAGGGTGATCGTTTGGCCAGTCACCTTTGAGCGCCTAGTTAGCGTGATTTGCGACCAAAGCCGTCCATATATTTCAACGGACCGTAATGCCAGCATAAAGATGCTTGTAATCCTCACCGAATTAGCGGCGAACGCACACAATATGGAACATCGCAAAATTCTCATATCACAGCTCAACAAACTTAAACGAGCGACGGATGATAACATTACGTCCACTCAGGCGAGGGATGACTTACACCTCCGTTTCGAGCAGTCGATTCGTATGATTAATGACAAAGATTTCTACAATAAAATACTGGCGTCAAGTGGTTGGGGCGGAGGCCGTTCTTAAAAAGCTAAAGCTTAATTATTTGAGAGAGATGATCTGAACTTGATCTTTTAAAGTCACTCTGACACTTCACTATCGCAAACTAAAATAATACCTCCAAGGCGTTGGTCATTATTCTCGCGGACATAAAAAAGCCGCCTCCTGTATTATTGGAGACGGCTCTATTCAGTATAGGAAAGACCCTACCAAAAATATTTAAGGCCCGTAGAGAGCAGGGTACCGATACACTTACTGATCGGGCTCAACGCGAACGTCTGCATCGACATCAACGTCGACTTTGATGTTGTCACCCAAGTCGTCAGCTTCTGGACCCTCTTTAGGGAGATTAACGTCTACCGTTGGCACCTCAACTTCGATTGTCTTAGTTCCGACGTTAACGTCAGCAACATCGACGTCCATTTTAGGCATTTGTCCGCCCTCAACTGAAACTTCCGGAAGTTTTGCTGTTTGTGTAAGATCAACATCTGTGAAGATGATGAGACCACCTATAACGGCAGTGGCCGCAATTAACCCGCCGATGATAAGTGATTTGTTACTTTTTGAAGTGTTTTCTGTCATGTGATTATTACTTTTATTATTGTTGATTAGAATGTCTAAATTTTACACGTTACCCTTAGGTCCTGCGAAATACCAAATGATCAATCCGATCAATGGTAATATCAAAACAAGCAAGATCCAAAAAATCTTTGCAAGGCCTGACGCGCTAGACTTGATAATTGAGAGTATCGCCCAAATGGCGATTATGAGATGGATTAAACCTAAAAGTCCTTCGAGCATAGTATGTCCTGTGGGGTAGATATGTTCACGGCCATTATTAGCCGATTGAAGATAATACCCTCGGCGACAGATTGTGTTCCAAAATATTCTAGTTTTTTAGTCTGACCTTAAGAACAGTAATTCCTCCAAGTTGACTCGTTGTGCTAAGAGGGAAGGGAAATTTAGATCTTCAAATTCGACGTATGATTTTACTATCCTAAGCATAGATAATGCTCAAAAAGTGCGATTTACGAAAACTTGGTTTTGTTTCTTACGCTATTTATGGAACTCCTAACTGTACTATGAGTTATGTAAGCATGATCAAAACGATACTTATAGTGGAAGATGATCCCTTTATCGCCACAGATCTTCAAGATACGTTTGAAGATGCTGGTTTTACTGTCTTGGGCCCAGTCGCTTCAGTTGATCCTGGCTTGTTAATTCTGAAGGAGACAAGACCCGACATAGCTATGCTAGATTATAATTTAGGGCGTGAGACAAGCATTCCTCTTGCTCAACAGCTAGACATCAAAGATGTGCCATACATATTTCTCTCTGGACAGGTTGAGCGCGTAATAGCGTCGGGTGC
>CALLME010000170.1 GCA_938007945.1 uncultured Caulobacterales bacterium | reverse complement strand
GTCGGGCAACCGTGACGGTCTTGGGCAACTGCCTGATGGGCCACATCTTCTGCCGCCTTTTGATTTGGATTGCGCTGCGAAAGAGTTTCAAAACCGCATCGCGAAAAACTATAATGACCGACAGTTGATTACTGGGCGTGTCGCAAACCTGACACGTACAACCCCAGAACAAGAAGCGCTCGGGCGAGGGGCCTGCCAAGCGCGTTATCACTGTTTTCGTGGCTGCTCTTACGGCGCTTATTTCAGCTCTAATAGCGCCACACTCCCAGCCGCAGAGCGCACGGGCAATCTGACGCTCAGACCCGACTCGATTGTGCATTCAGTGATTTACGATCCAAAAACGAAAAAGGCGACAGGCGTGAGGGTCATTGACCGCCTGACCAAAGAGACAAAAACCTACACCTCGAAAATCGTTTTCATCAATGCATCCGCGATTAATACGGCACTGATTATGTTGCAGTCCGCGACGAAGGACATCCCCAAAGGCCTCGCAAATAGTTCTGACCAAGTGGGGCGTAATCTGATGGATCATGTGGCTGGCGCGCGCGCTGACGCCCAAGTCGACGGGATTGACGATAAATATTATTTTGGGCGATATCCGGGCCAAGGCTATATGCCGCGCTACCGCAATTACCCTGATTATGATCAGCCATATAAGCGTGGCTATGCGTTCCAAGTCTACACAGGACGCGGCAGTTGGACAGGCAACCGCCCTGGGGTGGGCAAGGCGTTCAAAGACGCCAACCGCACACCTGGCCCGTGGACGATTACGCTGGATGCTTACGCCGAAGTTCTGCCCGATCCCAATAATCGCGTTTATCTAAGTTCAACTAAGACAGATAAATGGGGAATTCCACTGCCTGTCATGGACGCGCAGATGGGACCGAATGAACGCGCCCTTCTTGAGGCGGCGTCTAAAGATGCCAAAGACATGCTGGAGCGCTGTAAGTTTAAAAATATCACGGTTCATCCCGTCAACCCGACCAAGCCCGGTAACCGCATTCACGAAATGGGGACGGCGCGCATGGGGCGCGACCCTAAGACGTCCGTTCTGAATAAATGGAACCAAGCGTGGGATGTTGATAATCTGTTTATCACGGACGGCGCGGCGATGACGTCCTCTGCCATTCAAAACCCCTCTATCACCTATATGGCGCTGTCAGCGCGGGCGGCTCATCACGCCGCTGACCTTCTACAAGCAGGAGAATTATAATGTTTTCACGACGTACAATAGTGACGGGCGCGGCGAGCGCTGTTGCACTCGCGGCTTGCGGCCAAAATACAGGGACAGAGGCCGCCAAGGAGGCGATGAATAAAGTTGCAGTAGGCAAACGCAAAATCGATAAAATTGGTATCCAAAGCTATACTTTACGCAAAGCCTTAGCAGAGGATTTTAAAGGCACGTTCCAAATGATAAAGGATGTCGGTTATGATTACGTCGAACTCAATGAACGTAATTTCAGCGAAAAGTCTCCCCAACAATTAAAAGCTATTCTGGATGAGATTGGTCTTCCTAGCCCATCATCTCATATCAATTACGACCGCGTGATAGGCGAAACGGACGCGATTATAGCGGCGGCAAAAACACTTGGTGCGAAATATATAGTTGTGCCCTATATGGTCGATGATCAGCGCAGCCTAGAGGATTGGAAGCGTCACTCAAAGGCGATGAATATAGCTGGTGAAAAATTTGCAGATGCGGGTTTGCGTCTCGCCTATCACAATCATCAATTTGAATTTGATGATCTGGGCGGAGGCACCACGGCGATGGAAATTTTACTCAACGAAACCTCGGCAGAAAATCTTGATTTCGAGCTTGATTTATTTTGGGCGGCACTTGCCAGCGTAGATGTGCCGTCACTTGTTTTGCAAGGTGAGGGACGCTTTAAACTCTGCCACATAAAAGATCTGAAGGGTGACCCCAAACTCGCGCAAGAGATGAGCTATGACGAAATTGGCAATAATTTAATGGTCAATGTCGGCGAGGGGCAGCTCGATTTTGAAAGCTTGTTTGCCATGAATGATGTCTCGGGTCTTGAATACTTTATTGCCGAGCATGATCACCCCAAAATGCCTTATCGTGAGGCCATAGCGACAAGTTACAACGCCATTAGAAATATGCGGTTCTAGAAGAGGATTTAAGTATGCGCGCTTTTTTCATTTGTCTAACAATCCTCTTTCTTAGTTTTGTAGGGGAGGCCCATGCCAAATCTGATGAAGCGCAATTAAATACCGAGGGTACGCGAATTTGGCATTTACTGCCGCGGCCATCTGAGATGATGCGCCATCCCAGCCCTGAGAGTTGGGAAATTTACGGCGGACCGAAGTTTAAAACCGTCAAAGCTGAAGGCCTGCCAGGCGGTGAGGCGCGACGGGTTCGCATTAAGCGCGCAGGTGCAACGCCTTATGACGTTGGAGCAAATGCGCCGACGCAGTTGAAAACTGAAGCGGGCGATGTGCTGCTTGGGGCTGTCTGGGCGCGGGCGACAAAGTTTCCAGACGGTAAAACGCGCACAGAACTGCCGCTTCACATCCAACAGCAAGGCGGCGATTACGAGCAATTTGCGTCAATCACGGCGACCCTGACATCTGATTGGCACCAATATTTTGTTTATGCTGAAATGCCGCGCGCGATGAAAAAAGGTAGCGTGGGGCTGGCTATTCACCTCTCTGGCGCAGCCCACGAAATAGAACTTGGGCCTCTCTATATAATGAACCTCGGCCTGGGAGCGGTTGACGCGGCGTCTATGCCCAAAAGTACGTACGCGCCTGCTGCTGTCGTGGCGGCCTCGCCCTCAGTCAGTTCAGCGCCGCAAACCTCAGTGACTGTTCCTGACGCGCTTAGGTCTGACCTCTCCGCTATTCGGGCTCAACTCCCTGCTAGCGCAAAGCTTATCAGTCCCGCGGCGGCAAATGCGTCTAGTGTTTACGGCGAAAATGAAAGTCACCGTCTGGTGAAGAATGCTGCGGTGGTCGGCGGCGAAGCGGTAGAAGTTACTGTACGCAAGACGGGGGTCAACAGTTGGAGTACAGGTATCAACCGCCCGCTCTCTAGTCCTATCAGTAAAGGCGATGTTGTCTTTCTTGCTTATTGGGCCAAAGGTATTGAAGCCAAGAACGAAGCGCAGACGCCGATCATTTCACCTGTCAATGTGCAGCAGAGCGGGCCTCCCTACAAATCTGCGGCGAGCGGTGCCGCTTATTTGTCGCGCGATTGGCAACTTTATTACGCTTCGGGCAAAGCAGAAGATGATATAGCGCCAGGCGCTGCGGGGATTTCATTTCATCTTGGTCTAACGAAACAGACCTTGCAGCTTGGACCTGCTTATTTGTTTAATCTCGGGCAGAACGCAGATGTAACGTCACTGCCGCGCAACCGTATCACCTATGACGGCATTGAGCCGAACGCGCCGTGGCGGAGTGTGGCCAAAGCCAAAATTGAGCAGCACCGCAAAGGCGATCTCAAGGTTAAAGTGGTCGATGGCAACGGTAATCCTAAACCTAATGTCTCTGTTGATATTGAGATGACCGACCACGCTTTTAATTTCGGCACATTTGTAGGACATAAGCTCATTGATAATAACGGTAAAAAAGACGCGAGATACCATCAGAGCTTTAATGAGAATTTTAATATGGCGACCCTCCCAACCTATTGGCAGGACTGGGGTTGGAACGGCAAAGATAGTATGGAAACGGGCTATCGAAACTCTATTAAGTTTGCGCATGAGCAGGGCATAAAATGGCGCGCCCATCCGATTATCTGGCCTGGCGAAGATTACATGCCAAGCCGTATTCTTGCGCAAAAAGGCAAGCCTAAAAAGCAGCGTGAGATTGTGCTGTCCCATGTCAAAGAGGTGATGAGTTTCGTCGCGCCGCATAACCCCATAGCTATCGATCTGGTCAATGAAGTGCGGGTCAATCAATATTTCAAAGAGAATGGCAATCCTGATTTGGTCGAAGAAGTGTTTCGTCTCGCGCACGACATCGCACCCGATATACCGCTTTACGTGAATGATTACGCCATCCTCAACAATGGTGGGCTGAATAAGAATTCCATTGAGTTTTATCACGACTGGATAAAAGAGATGCAAGGCAAAAATGTGCCGCTGGGCGGTATTGGGTTTCAAGGGCATTTCGGCGCAGGTCTCACGCCTCCGCAGCGCGTGATGGACATCCTTGGTGGATTTTCTAAATACGGCCTCCCGCTTCAAATTACAGAATTTGATGTCGAGACTTATGACGAAGAGGCGCAGGCCGCCTATACGCGCGATATTCTCATGGCCGCTTTTAGCGAGCCTGCGCTAAACGCCTTCATTGTCTGGGGTTGGTGGGAAGGCGATCATTGGAAAAAGCCCGCTGCTATGCTGCGTGAGGATTGGTCAGAGAAACCCAACTTTAAGGCATGGCGCAAAGCGGTCTATAGCGATTGGTGGACGCGCGAGCAGGGGATGACTGACAGCAATGGTGAGTTGACAATACGGGGTTTCAAAGGGGATTACCAAATCCGCGTTGGCACGCAGGTGATGAACGCCACACTAGATGACGCTGAGACGGTCGCGGTTATTGTTCCTTAGTTTAAGCCGTTACCAATTGTAACTGCGACATCTAATATCTAGCCAATTGCCTATAATCCGCTATAGCTGCGCCCTATGAACGGTGCCCTGACATGATTGCCGAAATTGGACATATTGCGCTTATCCTTGCCTTTGTTGTGGCTCTGGCACAATCTGTTTTGCCTATGGTTGGGGCGTCGCAAAATGCGCCTCGACTTATGGCTTTTGGTGACCGCGCCGCGATTGCCCAGTTCATCCTCACGGCGTTTTCATTCATCTGTTTGACAATTGTTTTTCTAAGCTCTGATTTCAGCGTAAAGCTCGCCTATAATCATTCCCATAGCGCTAAGCCGTTGCTGTATAAAATCAGTGGCGTCTGGGCCAATCACGAAGGGTCTATGTTGCTCTGGGTCTTGATACTTGCGACTTATGGCGCGCTAGTGCCTATTTTTGGACGGCGCCTTCCAAGTTCTCTTAAGGCGCGCGCGTTAGCAGTACAGGCCATGCTCGCCGTTGGGTTTATGGGATTTTTGATTTTAACCTCAAATCCTTTTGAACGTGTTGTGCCTGTGCCGCTCGACGGGAAGGGGCTCAACCCGCTTCTTCAAGATCCAGGTCTCGCCTTCCATCCCCCTTTTTTATATCTCGGCTATGTGGGATTTTCGATCAGCTTTTCCTTCGCTGTCGCCGCGCTCATTGAAGGCCGCATTGATGCGGTCTGGGCGCGTTGGCTGCGGCCATGGGTCTTGCTCGCTTGGAGCTTCCTCACCATTGGTATCGCGCTGGGCAGCTATTGGGCTTATTATGAGCTGGGTTGGGGCGGCTGGTGGATGTGGGACCCTGTTGAGAATGTGTCGTTTATGCCATGGCTCGCAGGTACAGCGTTGCTGCATTCTATCCTCGTACTCGGCACACGCCATAGCCTGCCAAGCTGGACAGTGCTGCTGGCCATTTCGACATTTTCGCTCAGCCTTATCGGGACATTTGTCGTGCGCTCTGGCGTGCTCGTCAGCGTGCATGCTTTCGCGACAGATCCCGAACGCGGTGTCTATATCCTCGCGCTTCTCGGTATTACGACAGGGGCCGCGCTTGCGCTTTATGCCTTCCGTGCTGCGACCCTGACAGGTGCGCCGGGCGGGAAAAGCGTCTCACGCGACGGGGCGCTCGTGCTCAACAATATCTTGCTGGTCAGCGCCACATTGACCGTATTTCTCGGCACGTTTTACCCGCTCTTTATTGACGCGATCTCGCGCGAAAAAATCTCTGTCGGAGAGCCTTATTTCAATCTCACCTTCACGCCTATCATGTGTTTGCTGATTGTATTTATGGGCACAGCGCCGATGTTAAAATGGCGGTCTGATAATTTGTCACGTCTGAAATCAACGCTGCTAAAGCTCTTTATTATTTTAGCGGTGGTCACGGGATTGACCTATCTTATAGGTAAATCCGTGCTGGGGGCTTTGGCGATCGGGCTCTGCGCTTATTTGGCATTTGGAACTATCGCGACCATTCTGCGCCGCGCGAAATTTGGCGAGCTGCCGCGCGACCAAAGTTATGCTCTTCTACGCGCACAACCCGCTGCGACTTGGGCTTTTGTCTGTGCCCATATTGGGCTCGCGATTTGCGCAGCAGGCATTACCGCCATGAGCGTATGGAGTGCAAGCGCGGCGAAAGCCTTGCAGCCCGGTCAGAGCCTCTCCGTGGCAGGCTATGAATTTACAATGGGAGAGTTAGAGAATGCGCGTCGCGAGAATTATGAATTTCTCGGTACAGATGTCCGCATTACCAAAAATGGCAAAGCGATTAAGACCGTCCATACAGAGCGCCGTTACTATCCAATTCGCAATATGCTCACGACCGAAGCGGGGCTACATCTGTCGCTGCGGCACACATTATTCGCTTCTATTTCTGAAAACCCGGATCCTGCGAGCAAGGCTAAATGGGTTATTCGCGGCTATTATCATCCCTATGTGGTGTGGATATGGCTCGGCGCGCTTCTCATGGCTCTGGGTGGATTTATCGGCCTTGCGGATAAACGCTTGCGGTTTCGCGGCAGCGAGGTAACGGAGTGATGCGTGGGATAATTCCATTAGTGTTATTTGGCTTGCTTGTCCTCGGCATGGCCTTTGGCCTCACGCGCGACCCAAGCGTCATTCCGTCTGAGATGGTGGACCGCCCCATGCCTGCGTTCACTCTGCCGTCACTTTATGAAGACACCCCAGATATAACAGAGGCCGTATTTGACGGCGAGATTAGCTTGCTTAATGTCTTTGGCTCTTGGTGTTCAGCCTGTGTGACGGAGCACCCAAAACTTGTTGAGATCGGCGAGAGCACAGACATTCAACTGGTCGGCATTGATTGGCGAGATACGCGCGAAGCGGGTCAAGCATGGCTTCGCCGTTATGATAATCCCTATGACGCCGTCATTTTTGATGAGGCTAGCGTACTCGCTATTGATCTCGGCGTGACAGGCGCGCCAGAGACATTTCTTGTCGATACCCAAGGCCGCATTCGTTTTAAACATGTCGGCGTCATTACGGATGAGTCTTGGGCGGAGGAGTTTCTACCACGCATCGCTCAGATAAAGGCGGAAGGGGCATGAAATATTTGATTATAACAATCCTCACTTTCTTTGCCGCGACTTTTGCCTTTGCGCAAAGCTTAGACGCGAAGATGGAAGTTCGCGCCCAAGAGATAGGCGCGCAACTCCGATGTGTTGTCTGTCAAAACCAATCAATTGAAGAATCAGATGCTTCGCTCGCGGAAGATATGCGCCGCCTCGTGCGGGCTCGTCTTGAGGCAGGCGATAGCAATGCGGATGTTATTGATTTTATGCAAGAACGCTATGGCGATTATGTCTTGTTAAAACCACCCGTTCAGGGAAATACATTTGTACTTTGGTTTACACCCTTCGCGTTGGTCTTATTGGGGCTATTGTGGTTTGCCTTCCGTCGTCAGAAAGCCATCGCAAATGCGCCTCTTTCAGAAGAGGAACGCGCGAAACTTGACGCGATTTTAAAGGGGGATGAGAGATGATTTATCTCATTTTGATTATCCTGACCCTCGCGACCTTGCTTTATATTTGCGGGCCACTGACATCGTCAGAGCCCCCCAAATATGTGGGTGAAAGCAAAGAGGCCTACCGAGACGTCATCAACGCCACACCCGCTGAGGCTTCGGTAGGACTGTCGCGTCAGCTTTTAAAACGCGGTGAGATCAAACCATTGGTGACAGCGGTGCCGCGCGCGTGGTTAGCGACCGTATTTGTCGGGAGTTTGATTCTAACCGCGGGCCTTTATCATCATTTTGGACGCGCTGATCTTACTCAAGGTCCGCTGCCAAAAGCGCAGCCGCAGACCGTTGCTCCGCGACCTGCCTTTGACAGAGAGTCTATCGCGCAAATGTCGCCAGAAGACCGCGCGAAAATGATTGAAGCCATGGTCGCCAGCCTCGCCGCAAGATTACGTGATGACCCAGAAGATGTTGAGGGTTGGGTGCGCCTGCTTCGCTCACGCCAAGTGCTGGGTCAAGACATGACGGACGACCTTGAATTGATGGGCGCGACATTTGAAGACGCTCCCGAGACCGTGCAAGACATCCTTTCGCGAAGTGCGGTGAAGCCAACGCCTTAAGGCTTGTCTGAGACCGCGCGCGTGTTATCATTTCCTATGGCTACACGTTACACAAAAGTCGCGATAACGCTCCATTGGTTGATTGCCGCTCTCATTATTGGCCAATTGATTGGCGGCAAAGTGATGATGGCGCTGGACGGAAGTGCGCTCAAGTTCGAGCTTTTCCAACTCCACAAATCCTTTGGGATTATTATTCTTTTGCTATCCGTCGCGCGGCTCATTTGGCGGTTAACGCATAAAGCGCCACCTCTGCCGGACCATATGCCCAGCCATGAACGGCTCGCGGCGAAGATCTCGCATATCGGATTTTATGGTCTGATGATTGGTATTCCCATGGCGGGCTGGGCGATGGTCTCGGCGGCGCCCGTGACGATTACGACCAAGATTTTCAAAGTCATTAAATGGCCCGATTTACCTTTTATCGAGCGCTCAGAAGGCCTGCACAAATTTTTTGAAAATGCGCATGAGATGATGTCCACACTCATTATAGTGCTGCTCATTATCCATATCGGCGCAGCGCTGAAACATCATTTCAAAGACAAAGATGACGTGATGACGCGCATGGTGCCGCGTCTTAGGCCGCGTCGCTAAGACAAATGTTAACCAAGGAGATTGTCATGTTTAAACAGTTTTTAATTGCCAGCACAATTTGCGTTATGCCTTTAATGGCGGCCTGCTCGTCGGGGACGGATGTCAATGCGAGCGAGGTAACTGTAGCAGCGTTGACCGAAAAACTGCCTAATCTCACGGGTGATCATGTTTGGAATGTGGACCCCAGCCAATCTAAACTTCAGTTTCGCGCTGAACATAATGGCGATAAATTTACAGGCAATTTTGGCACATTTGACTCCGTCGTGAAACTCAACCTTGATGACCCAAGTGGCGGTGAAATCCATGCGGTGATTGACCTCGCCTCTATTGACGCCAAAGACGATGACCGCAACGCTAACCTGCCGAGCAAGGCGTGGTTTGATATGAAAAGCTATCCGCTCGCCACCTATAGCGCGACGGAGATTACAGGCTCACGCGCGGATGGCTATGTCGCCAATGGCATGTTGTCGATAAAGGGCATAGAGCGTCCTGTGCAGTTGCGCTTCACGGTTGATGAAAACGATGGGACGGCAAAAGCGAGCGGCACAGCTAATTTTATGCGCCAAGAGTTTAACCTCGGCACAGGCTCTGATTTTGAAACTGAGGAATGGGTAAAATTCCCTATCGAAGTGGTAGTCAGCTTGACCGCGACGCGCTAAGCCTCACTCACTTTTGAACTTACTTTAAGGCTGTCCCATGTCCGATACTCTATTTACGCCGTTCACCTGTCGTGGGCTAACGATGCCGAGCCGCATTTGCATGGCGCCGATGACGCGTAGCTTCTCGCCTGATGGTGTGCCTGGTGAGAATGTCGCGGAGTATTACGCGCGGCGCGCGGCCAATCACGTCGGCCTTATCATCACAGAGGGCACAGTCATTGACCGCGAAGGGTCGGCCAATGACCCGAACTATCCCAAATTTTACGGCGAAGCGCCGCTTAATGGTTGGAAACATGTTGTAAAGCGCGCCCATGAAGAGGGCGGGAAAATCGCGCCGCAGCTTTGGCACGTTGGCATGGTGCGCAAACCAGGCACAGGCCATAATCCAGAGGCACAAAGCGATAGCCCCTCTGGCGTCACCCATACTGGCAAACAAGTTATGGACGCCCCAACCGACCGCGAG
>CALLME010000169.1 GCA_938007945.1 uncultured Caulobacterales bacterium | reverse complement strand
CCTATCATGTGAGACTCCCAATCATATTCACCCTTTACGGTTCAGACGACATGCGCCCTGCAAGATTGGCAGGTTTTGACGCATTTGCGGCTCCGACATAAAACCAACCATCATATCCTTTGATTGCTGCAGTAGGCGATTGAATAATTTTAATTTCGTAGTTTTCTGTTTTGGCTAATTCGCTATCGGGGTCAACATTGCCTTGCGTGTCCGACGCGCCGCAAACTGTTTCACCTGTTATAGAGCCAAGACAGTTCCATGATGTACCAGACCCAAACAAATTAGACAGCGTGAGCGTTTCGGGAGCAGGCATATGAACCGCCATAAAATCATAGTCGTGATCGCCAAAAGGATTTTTCGCGCGTTTGGCATGAAGATTTCCGACAAGAATGATGGTTTTGTCAATCTCATTTTTCTGACTAAAAGATAAAATGTTTTCAGCCATACCTTTTTCGTTGGCTTGAAGAACAGCATTGGGATCAGCCTCATACTGGCTCCAATCTACATCTGTACTCTGAAAGAAGAAGGGTTTAAAACTTGATTCGCTTTGCTGAGTAATTCGCGCATAATCCAACAGAGCGAGCATCGCCTCACTCGAACGCCCATCTGTGAAATCGTTCGTCCACATTGTATGATTAAACATCTCAATTCGAGCATCTTCACTTCCTTTGGAAGCCAGAAAAATCTTTAGCCGCTGCTCTGCATCATCGCTCATTTCAAAGCCAAGCGCCGTGCGATACCCCCGCGCGAGACTATGGCAGACTAGAGCTTTAGCAAAGTTGGGCGGACCATCCATACCATGTAATTCGCCGAGAATAATGACACGCGGTAGCGGGCTATCCAGTACGGCCTCCACTCCCTCTATTGGCTTGCAGCTTGGCACTGTTGCGACTTTATCAGAAAGCTGCACTTCGCTGCACGCCGACATACTAATCAGACCAGTAATGGCGGTTATAGCAATCCGAATTTGACTTTTCATTCTCTTCCCTCCATGTTTGTTATATTATACTATAACAATTAAAGTAAGAAAGATAGATTGTCTGATTTTGACGAAACTATAGATGACGTTGTCTCGCCTATCCCACGCGCCGATATAATGCGCCTGCCGCGTTCACGCGGTGGCCATGACATATTGCAATCGCTAAAGCATCGGAGGCGTCGCCCGCTTTGACGCCGCAGCCTGGCAAGAGCACATTCATCATATGCGCGACTTGGGCTTTGTCTGCGCCGCCTGTGCCAACGACAGATTTTTTGACCGAGCGAGGGGAATATTCGCCTATGCCGAGGCCCGCCGTACTTGCCGCGAGAAGACAGGCCGCGCGCGCATGACCAAGCTTTAGCGCGCTCATCGGATTATTTTTCATAAAGGCTTCTTCAACCCCCGCTTCATGCGGACGGTGCAGCTCAATAATTTCAGAAAGGCTTTGATAAAGCGTCTTAAGGCGGTCGGGTAATTCGGCTTTGGTATTAGGGCGTATAACACCGTGCGCGACATGGCGCAGCTTCGTCCCTTCAATATCCACAACGCCCCAGCCGCAAGCGACAAGCGAAGGGTCTATCCCGATGATTCTGACGCTGTGCATAAAAGAACAGTAGTGGAACATACGGGCCGCGCCAAGCAAAAAGAGGTTAATGGCGGTTAACCATAAATATTTAAACGGCCGAATTTTTGGGAACGCGCATAGCGTTAGCGCGTTCATTTAATAAGCGAAATATCGCCTTGGCTTTCATAAGGAAGTCAATCACATCTGGGAGGATACTATGGGACTCGAAAGTCTAATCATTTTTTTACTTATAGGCGGCATTGCGGGTTGGCTCGCGGGCATACTCGTTAAAGGCGGCGGCATGGGTATTGTCGGCAACATTGTCGTCGGCATCATTGGCGCGTTCATTGCCGGTTTTCTTCTGCCAATGGTCGGCGTTTCAATTGGTGGCGGGATTGTCGGGTCAATCATTCACGCTATGATTGGTGCCATTATTTTGCTCCTAGTCATTCGCATGATTAAGCGCGCGTAACGTCCACATATATATTTTATAAAAGCCGCCACTTGTGGGCGGTTTTTTTGTGTCTGCCATAAAATGACCGCATAATTGCCGCTGCTTTGGCGCGGACGCGGCATCTTTGCGCCCTACTCCAAGTTCATATGTAAATCCTCGAAACGAAAGGGCTTAGATATGAAAACGATTTTAAAAACAGCGGCCATTGCCGCGCTCATCACAGGATTTGCAAATAGCGCACAGGCTATGAACTACACACCCATGACTTGTACTGGGAACGCCGTTTCACTGTTGACCGAATTTGAAGACGCAGATTGTTATGGCGGTTACGCGTCCCACGACGTGCCTAACAAAATGGCGTCTCGCGTCGAGCAGGCATCAATTGAACAAGCGAGGCCGAAGAAAATCGCGATTGCCCGTTTGCACAAAGGCCGCTTCCTCCCCCTCCCCGACCAAGAAGCGCCGAGCTGGGCGACGCTCAATAATTCAGGCAAAGCTCTCTTTAGCCCGCTCTCTGCTGCTACCCATTTTGACTTACTGCCAGCTATTGCGCAGAACGGGGTGGATAGTGATAATAAAATTGACGAAATCCGCATGGCCGCCGCCGCAGACGGGCTAGACTATGTGCTCATTTACGCGGTCAATGACGGCGCGGGCTGGGGCCGTTTTGGCGACCGTGATTTAGACGCGACGGGGCTGGTTTATGATGACGCCTCAGATGCCGTGCGCGACGGCGACGCGAAAGCACTTCTTGTGAATAGCTTTAGCGGTGAAGTCGTCGGTGCCGTCACGACATTTGCACCAGATATGAAAACGCTGACGACCTTGGTCGCAGAAATGGCAAGCCATGCGCTCGACAGTTAAAGCGCTGCGAAAAGCCGTTTTAAATGCTGTGCGTGAGGTTTTTCCAAACCCACAGCCCTATGCCCGAGAGCGCGTCATTATTCGTCGACGATATTGACGTCAACTTTATTTACTTCGCGTCCAAGCTGATGACTTTTAATGTCCCGCGAATAATCGCTCATACAGTAGGCTAACTAATTCATAAATGATAATGCCGCAAAGCCAATTAATGACACTACAGAAAAATAGTGGCTTATTTCAAATCGGTAATATCTAATTTTTAGTAACAGGTAATCGATCAACCACGATAACAGCCAAACACCCAAAACCATAACAATGGTTTTGGGCAATATGCTGACCGGAATTAAAAGCGCCGAAGCTGCAAATAGTTTTGCGGTCCCTCCTCCAAAACTATCCCATATTGCAAAGAAAATAAATCCAAGGATTAACACTCCGCAGCTTGCCAAAATTTGATATAGAACATTAGGTGAATCGTTAAACAGAATAACTGCTATTGGAAATAGCACTACTAACGCTATAGGAATCGCATTGGGGACAGTCCCGTGTCTCATAAGACTAGCCATCGCAGATGTCGCAAAAGCTATTCCTATAAATGTTGAATATAACATCCGCTAATTCCGAATAATATCAGCAACAGGATCGATAGAAGTCACCGCCTACTCCGCCGCTTCTTGCGTATCCGTTGTGGGTTCCCACCGCAGCACAGGATTTCGCGCCGCTTGCGTTTCGTCAAGCCTGCGCATCGGGGCGTAGACAGGGGCGTTTTTAAAGCTCTCGGCATCGCCCGCTTTGGCGCGTTCCGCGAGTGACCGCATAGAGCGGATGAAACGGTCTAGCTCACCTTTGGATTCAGACTCCGTCGGCTCAATCAACATCGCGCCGTGCACCACGAGTGGAAAATACATCGTCATCGGGTGATACCCCTCGTCAATCATCGCCTTGGCAAAATCGAGCGTATCGACGCCTGTGTCTTTGAGGAAGCTATCGTCAAACAAGGCTTCGTGCATACAGACGCCGCCAAAGGCAGGGCTCATGACGTCAGACAAGCTGGCTTGCACATAGTTCGCGTTCAGCACGGCGTCTTCTGTCGCTTGTTTCAAGCCGTCCGCACCGTGGCTCATCATATAGGTGAGCGCGCGGCTATACATGCCCATCTGTCCGTGGAAGGCACACATGCGGCCAAAGCTCGCGTCATTTGCGTGCTCGACGAGGTCAAAGCCGTCCGCCGTTTTCACGACATAAGGCACAGGCGCGTGATCTTTCAGCGCGTCCGAGAGCACGGTCGGGCCAGAGCCTGGACCGCCGCCGCCGTGTGGCGTTGAGAAGGTTTTGTGTAAATTGATATGCATCGCATCGACGCCCAAATCACCCGGACGCACACGCCCGACAAGCGCGTTAAAGTTCGCGCCGTCGCAATAGAAATAACCCCCCGCTTTATGGATAAGGTCAGCGATTTCGATGATGTCGGACTCGAACAATCCGCAAGTATTTGGGTTCGTCAGCATGATGCCTGCGATATCATCAGACTTCTCTGACAACTTCGCCCGCAGTGCGTCCATATCAACGCGACCGCGCGCATTGGCGGGAATTTCGTCAACTGTGAAACCGCACTGCACAGCCGTCGCAGGGTTTGTTCCGTGGGCTGATTCTGGCACAAGGACGCGGCGCTTATGGCTCATGCCGTCAGCATCCAGACGCGCGCGTATCGCCATCATCCCGCAAAGCTCACCATGTGCGCCCGCTTTGGGGGTCAGCGC
>CALLME010000168.1 GCA_938007945.1 uncultured Caulobacterales bacterium | reverse complement strand
GGGTTTCGTGAATATGATGCGCGCTGGTATTTTGGCTTGGCGGGTGATGGTAAAACCTCTGACCTGAACCTTTATGGCGTGCAAGCGCTTGGTGAGGGGCTTGGTACGCTCATGCATGAACGCGGTGTGGATCCCAAAATCGCGGTGGGTCATGATTTTCGTCACTATTCGCTTTCTATCAAGCAAGCATTGATGCTCGGTCTCGTTAATGCAGGGATTGAAGTTCTCGACATTGGCCTCGCGCTTTCACCCATGGCCTACTTTTCGCAGTTCCACCTCGATTGCGCAGGCGTCGCCATGGTCACGGCGAGCCATAATTCCAATGGTTGGACGGGGGTGAAGATGGGCATCGAGGCGCCGCTCACATTTGGCCCTGATGAGATGAGCCGCTTAAAAGAAATCGTGCTTGAAGGACAAAGCGAGCCGCGCGCTGGCGGGTCATACCGCTATGTTGACGGCGTGCGCCAAGCCTTCATCGATGACTTGGTCAAAGACGTAAAGCTTAAGAATAAAATTAAAATCGTTGCGGCGTGCGGCAATGGAACAGCGGGTGCTTTTGCTGAAGAGGTGCTACGCGGTATTGGCGCAGAGGTTATCGCCATGGATTGCGAGCTTGATTACACTTTCCCGAAATATAACCCAAATCCTGAAGATATGAATATGCTTCACGCCATGGCGGACGCGGTGAAAGAACACGGCGCAGATGTCGCGCTCGGTTTTGACGGCGACGGTGACCGCTGCGGTGTCGTGGATAATGAAGGTGAAGAGATTTTTGCCGATAAAGTCGGTGTTATGCTCGCGCGCGACCTCTCTGTGCTTTATCCTGACGCGCAATTTGTGGCAGATGTGAAATCTACGGGACTGTTTGCGACAGATCCCATGCTTATCGCGAACGGCGCTAAGACGGATTATTACAAGACAGGCCATAGCTATATTAAGCGCCGCTCAAAAGAGCTCAATGCGCTCGTCGGATTTGAAAAATCGGGCCATTATTTCTTTAACGCGCCCATCGGACGCGGCTATGACTGCGGGCTGACATCGGCGATTGCGATTTTGCAAATGCTGGACCGTAACCCTGGCAAGAGCATGGCCGATCTACGCCGCGCGCTCCCCAAAACATGGGGCAGCCCGACCATGTCGCCCTATTGCTCTGACGAAGAAAAATACGGTGTCGTTGACCGCGTGATTGCGGATTACAAAAACTCGTTCGAAGCGGGCGAGATAATCGACGGAAAAAAAATCACAGATATCAACACAGTCAACGGCGTGCGCCTGACGCTTGAAGACGGCACATGGGGCCTCGTGCGCGCAAGCTCGAATACGCCCAACCTCGTCGTCGTCGTCGAGAGCCCAACATCTGAGGAGGCCAAAAACGCCATCTTTAAGGATATCGACAAGCGTCTCGCGGAATATCCTGAGATTGGGGACTACGATCAGAAGATATAGGACTTAGTCATGCGTAAGCCTGCCTCAATGAAAGGGTTGGAAAACCTCGGGCGTGTGCAACTCTCGCCGTCCTTTTTCATGCGCGAAATGCTATATTCTGAAATTGGCAATTTTTATGGTATTCCAAATATACCAGATTATCCCGATATTGCGATTGAGGCGGGGCAGAAATTGTGCACGGCATTATTGGAGCCTCTGCAAGACACGTTTGGCAGAGTGTCTATTCGTTCCGCCTATCGTAGCCCGACGCTTAATAAATACGGCAATGACAATAAGCTGAATTGCGCAAGTAATGAGGCGAATTACGCAAAGCATATTTGGGACTACCGCGATGGAGACGGCAATCTCGGCGCGCTCGCTACAATTGTCGTGAACCGTTTTATTCCTTATTACGAAGAGACTGGCGATTGGCAGTCTATGGCGTGGTATATCCATGACAAGCTGCCTTACTCGACGCTCTATTTTTATCCTAAGCTCGCGGCTTTCAACATTGGCTGGCGGGAAAATCCTGAGAAGCGCATTGATAGCTTTATTATACCCAAAGGCTGTTTAACTAAATCTGATATGGATAATCATACAGGAGATCATTCCGTCCTTTATTCTCGCATGATTGCCGCTATAACGGCCTCCTAATTCTAGGAGTCTCTTATGCCCTCTACGCCTTTTGTTGACCGTGCTTCTCAATTTGCCAAGCTGGAAGAGCTTGCCAATACGGCGGTATCTATCGAGACTTTGTTTAAAACAGAACCCAACCGTCTGGATAAATTCGTCATGCGCGAAGGGCCTTTGCGGGCAGATTTTTCTAAGCAGCAAATCTCAAGCGCCGCGCGCGATGCGCTCCTCTCGCTGGCGGCTAGCTGTCATCTCGATGAATGGCGCGCGAAATTATTTGCAGGCGATAAGGTCAATACGTCTGAGGATCGTGCCGTGCTGCATATGGCGCTGCGCGGCGTTGGCGGCAGCGAGTCTGTGCAAAAAGAGGTCGCCGATATGCGCGTCCATATGGCGGAGTTTGCCGATAAAATCCGCAGCGAAGGTAAGTTCAAAAACATCGTCCATATCGGTATTGGCGGCTCTGATTTGGGCCCGCGCCTGATTGCAGACGGCTTCGAGGCAGCAGCGGAGCAATCCCTCACTTTGCGCTTTGCTGAGAACGTCGACGGTGCCTCTGTCAATGACGCTATCAAAGGCCTCGACCCGAAGGAGACGCTTGCTATTGTTGTATCCAAATCATTCGGTACGCAAGAAACAAAAATGAACGGCGAGTCCGTGCGCGCCTGGCTTGCTGAAACACTTGGTGACAAAGCGGGCCAGCATATGCTGGCCGTGACCGCGAACCGCGACGGCGCTATTGAATTTGGCATTCCGTCCGCGCAAACCTTTGATTTCTGGGACTGGGTCGGCGGGCGTTACAGTGTCTGGAGTGCGGTCGGGCTGAGCCTGCAAATCGCTTACGGCCCTGATGTGTTTGATGAGTTCCTCAAGGGTGCTGCGGCGATGGATAAGCATTTCCGCGATCAGCCGCTGGATGAAAACCTACCCGTCATGATGGCAATGACGGGAATTTGGAACCGCAACGCGCTGGGTTATACTTCGCTTGCGGTTATTCCTTATGCTCGCCGCCTGCGTAAACTCTCAGCCTTCTTGCAGCAGCTTGAGATGGAAAGTAACGGCAAGCGCATCACGCGCGAGGGCGAAGAGGCGGGGCTGACCTGTCCGATTATTTGGGGCGACGAAGGCACCAATGGACAGCATGCCTTCTTCCAATGGCTCCACCAAGGCACGCCCGGCGCGCCTGTAGATTTCGTCGCTGTGCTGAAAGATCACGAAGGCCGCCCAGAGCATCACCGCGCCCTGCTCGCCAATTGTTTCGCCCAAAGCGAAGCGCTCATGCTGGGCAAGGCAGAACATGTTGTGCGCGAAGAAATGGGTGACGCGGATAATGTAGACGCTATTGCGCCGCAAAAAACCTTCCCTGGTAATCGCCCGAGCACAACAATCACGCTTGACGAATTATCGCCCTTCGCCCTCGGTCACTTGATTGCGCTTTATGAGCATAAGGTCTTTGTCCAAGGCGTCATCTGGAACGTGAACAGCTTTGATCAATGGGGCGTACAACTCGGCAAAGTCCTCGCGACCACGATTGAGAATGAGTTGAAAGCGGGCGAAGCGGGTGACCATGACGCCAGC
>CALLME010000167.1 GCA_938007945.1 uncultured Caulobacterales bacterium | reverse complement strand
ATGTGACATCGCGTATGGGTGTTGCGGACACGAAAGGTGCGGCTTGGGCTTTGGCTCGGTTTAAAAGCGGCGAAATTGAGATTGCACCTGAAGGCAAGACAGGCGCGGCGCTTGCAGCACTCCCGCTGGAAGGACTGCGCCTGCCGCCGAAGACCGCGACGGATTTGCGGCGCACAGGGCTTAAAACGATTGGGCAAGTCGCCGAGATTAAGAGCGCAGAGCTGGTGCGGCGCTTTGGGCTGGACCTGACCAAGGCACTCTCTGCCACGCTCGGTCATGCGCCTGATCCTGTTTCGCCGAAGGCGGCAGACCCCATCTATGCCGCACGGATGACGCTGCCTGATCCGATTGGATTGAAAGACGATCTGTTGAACGTGCTGGGCCGCCTCATTGCTTCGGTCGCGGGGCGATTGGAGAGTGAAGCCAGAGGCGCACGGCGCTTTGCGCTGACTGTGCGCTGCGTCGATACGGGTGATCATGTTTTGTATATCGGCTTTGCGCGGCCAACCTACGAGCGGCGGGCCATTTTGCAGCAATTTGAGCGGCCACTGGACGGCCTTAAAATCGAGTTCGGCGCGGATTGGTTCCGGCTGGAGGCGGTGCATATTGAGCCCATTCAGCCCTTTCAGATCAGCCTCGACAGTCACAAACAGGCTGAAGACGACACATCTAAAATTATCTCAACGCTCGGCAATCGTCTTGGCTTTGACCGCGTGCGCCAATTCATGCCGATGCAAAGCCATTTGCCCGAGCGCGAATTTATCTGCGTGGAAGCTATGGACCGCCGAGGGCCCGCGGCTTGGACAACCGCTCCGCGCCGCCGTCCTGTTCGTTTGTTCAAACGGCCTGAGCGTTTAATCACGATAGAATCAGGGCGCCCGCCCAAACGGTTTCAGTGGCGAAAATCGGTTTACGCAACCCATGACGCCAAAGGACCGGAGCGTCTGACTGCTGAATGGTGGCAAGATGATAGAGCCGCGACCCGCGATTATTGGCAAGTGCAGACTGAAGACGGTCCGCGCCTCTGGCTGATGACCTATCCGGGCTCGGGCGAGCCCAATTGGTATATTGCGGGGCGGTTTGCATGAGCTATGCAGAGCTGAACTGCATGTCGAATTTTACCTTCCTCAAAGGCGCCTCCCACGCCGATGAGCTGGTCGCCCGAGCGGCAGAGCTGGGCCTGTCCGCGATCGCCATTGCCGACACCAATACCTTTGCCGGGATTGTGCGCGGTCACGCGGCGGCGAAAGAGGTGGGGCTAACCTATCTTGTGGCCGTACGCCTGATCTTGACGGACGGGGCAGAGATCGTCGCCTATCCCAAAACGCGCCGAGGTTATGGCCATCTCTGCCGTCTGCTGACGCTCGGCAAACGCCGCGCGGCGAAGGGGCAATGCGTTTTGACGATTGAGGATGTGGTTGAGTGGGGCGGGGCGTGCCTCTTTGTTATAATTGAGGGCGTTCGTCATACACCCGCCCTGAAAGCGGCCTTTGCCGATGATGTTTTTCTCGCGCTCAAACCGCTCTATGACGGCGACGATAAAGACCGCTTTGCAGCGCGCGCGGAGCAATCGCGAGAGCTGGAGATTCCGCTCGTCGCCATGGGTCATGTCATCATGCACACAGGGCGGCGGCGGCGTTTGGCCGATGTGCTGTCCTGTATTCGCGAGAAAGTAAAAATCGACAAACTTGGCCGCCTCGCGCAGCCAAATGCCGAAGCGCGTTTGAAATCCGAATTTGAAATGCGGCGTTTGTTTCAGGGCTATTCCAAAGCCCTTGCCAATACGCAAGTCATTGTGGACCTCTGCCCGTTCTCTCTGGACGAGTTGCAATATGAATATCCCGATGAAGTCACAGACGGAGAGGACGCCGATGCGCGCCTGCGCCGCCTCACGGAAGACGGACTCAAATGGCGCTATCCCGATGGCCTGACGCCGCGCGTACAGGCGATGGTGGCGAAAGAACTCAAACTCATCGCAGAGCTGAATTACGCGCGGTATTTTCTAACAGTTTACGACATTGTTGCCTTTGCGCGCAGTCAGAATATTTTGTGTCAGGGTCGGGGCTCTGCAGCTAATTCTGTTGTCTGCTACGCGCTGGGCATTACCGAGGCCTCGCCCGAAACCATTTCTATGGTGTTTGAGCGCTTCATTTCCGAGGTGCGCGGGGAGCCGCCGGATATCGATGTCGATTTTGAGCATGAACGCCGAGAAGAAGTCATCCAGCATATCTATCAAAAATATGGCCGCCACCGCGCGGGCATCTGTTCCACCGTCATCCATTTTCGCAGCCGCGCCGCTATTCGCGAAGTCGGCAAAGCCATGGGCCTGTCAGAAGACGCCGTCGCTGCGCTGTCGTCGCAAGTGTGGGGCACGAGCAGTCGGGGCGTTGGCGATGACCGCGTAAAAGCAGCGGGTCTCGACGCCGCCGATCCGCGCCTGCGACAAACCCTGGAGCTCACCCACGAGATCATTGGCTTCCCGCGCCACCTTTCGCAACATGTTGGCGGCTTTGTTATCACTGCGGGGCGGCTCGATGAAATGTGTCCCGTTGAAAATGCCGCCATGGCCGACCGCACGATTATTGAGTGGGACAAGGATGACATCGATAAAATCGGCATGCTGAAAATCGATGTGCTCGCACTCGGCATGCTGACCTGCATTCGCAAGGCGTTTGACCTGCTCGGCGATTGGAAAGGCGAGCACTATTCCATCGCGACCATTCCGCAAGAGGACCCCAAGGTTTATGACATGCTCTGCATCGCCGATACGCTCGGCGTCTTCCAAGTCGAGAGCCGCGCGCAGATGAATTTCCTGCCGCGCATGCGGCCGCGCACATTTTACGACCTCGTCATCGAGGTCGCTGTCATCCGCCCCGGCCCCATTCAAGGTGATATGGTGCATCCCTTCATCAAACGGCGGCGCGGCGAGGAACCGGTGGTCTATCCGTCGGAGGCCTTGAAGCCCGTTCTCGGCAAGACCCTTGGCATCCCGCTCTTTCAAGAACAGGCCATGCAAATTGCCTCAGTCGCCGCCGGGTTCACGCCAAGCGAGGCTGACCAGCTGCGCCGCGCCCTCGGCACGGCGCGCGGGCCGGGGACCATCCAAAAATTCAAAGACCAATTCATTTTGGGATGTATCGACAATGGCTATGACGAAGACTTTGCCTGCGCGGTCTTTCGCCAGCTCGAGGGCTTTTCAGGATACGGCTTTCCCGAGAGTCACGCTGCCAGTTTCGCGTTGCTGGTTTATGTCTCAAGTTGGCTGAAATGCCACCATCCCGAAGTCTTTTGCTGTGCGCTGCTCAACTCTCAGCCTATGGGATTTTACGCACCTGCACAGATTGTCCGCGATGCCCGCGAACATGGCGTCCTTATTTTGCCAATCTGCGCCGAGCATAGCTATTGGGACAATGTACTGGAACCTGCGGGTAATGGACAGCTCGGCGTGCGGTTGGGTTTTCGGCAGATTAAAGGCTTTCGCGAGGAAGACGGCCATTGGCTCTCGGCGGCACGCGGTAATGGCTACCGCGCAATTGATGCGGTGTGGCGAAAGGCGGGATTGGACCGTACGGCGCTGTCAAAACTCGCGCAAGCCGACGCCTTTGCGGCGCATGGCCTAAACCGCCGCGACGCGCTCTGGGCGGTCAAAGGCCTTGGCGGAGAAAAGCCACTACCGCTGTTTGAGAGTTTGGGAGAAGGTCTGCCTGAAGGCTCTGTTAGCCTACCGCTTATGGATCTGTGCGAAGAGGTATTTGAAGATTATATCGGCACACGCCTGACCCTGCGCGAGCATCCCGTGACACTGTTGCAATCCGATATAGGTGACACTTTACCATCCAAAGATTTGCGCAACACAATTGATGGTCGCCGCGTCGAGGTTTGCGGTCTTGTCATCACACGCCAACGCCCCGGCACAGCCAGCGGCGTGATTTTTCTTACTTTGGAAGACGGGACAGGCGTGTCCAATATCGTGGTCTGGCCCAAAATGTTCGAGCGCTGCCGCAAAGCCGTTATGGCGGGACGGCTGCTGAAAATACGCGGCAAGCTGCAACGCGAAGGCATCGTCACCCATGTCATCGCCAATCAAATCACGGATATGTCCTATTTGCTCGACACACTCGGTGATGCGGGCAGTGCAGGCGATCGTCTCAATCCAACGCATGATAACGCGGATGAAGCCCGCCGTCCCATCCCGGCCAAAGAGGCGAAACGCGAAGGCAAAGTGTCTTACGGCAATCGGCTGTCGCCTTCCAAAAATCGCCCAATTCTGCCCAAGCGCAATATATCAGGATACTATAATTCAAGAGGTGGGCGCGCGCGTCATCCGAGGCAACAAGCCAATAAATTATTCCCAAGCCGAGACTTTCACTAACTCATGCAATCTGAAAAGTTACAAAGAATCCAGTACATAAAACACGCAATATACAATTCAAAAATACAGAAGATTAACGATGGTGCCCGAACCTGGATTTGAACCAGGGACACACGGATTTTCAATCCGTTGCTCTACCAACTGAGCTATTCGGGCTCACTTACGAATACTCATAGGCATCCGAATAAGTCGGCGGGTTATAGGACAGTGACTCGGTCCTGTCTATGCCCAGTTTCAGGATTTTATCGGAATATTTTGCGAGGCAATAAGACCGTGTAATTCAAGCGATTGAGTGGTATTTTTCTTTGCAATTGCGAATAGTTCGCATAAAAGAACTTATGATACAAGACTCACAAACCCCCATAACGTTACGCGATCTCGCTAAGCACGAAAAAGCCGTCATATGTGGGTTCGATTTGTCTGATGCAGAGCTTGTGACACGTTTGAGAGAGATTGGGTTTGCCGAAGGCGACCCGGTAGAAGCTCTGCATTTCGGGCTCTTTGGACGAAACCCCATGTCTGTACGACTTAATGGGGCTTTGATTGCGTTACGCAGGAGCGAAGCTCAAGCAATTTTAGTCAAGGCACTATAATGGGTGATAGCGCCATATCATCTGCGGCTACCGCTGATGTCAATGAAGTCTCAGCGCGGCTAGCGCTTCTTGGTGCGCCAAATTGTGGGAAGACCTCGCTTTTTAACGCGCTGACAGGCGGGCGAGCCAAGGTCGCAAACTATCCTGGCGTCACTGTTGAATATCGCAAAGGCAAATTTGCATTACCAAATGGGCAAGGCATTGAACTCCTGGACCTTCCAGGTGTTTATGGTGATTGCGGACATTCTATGGATGAGCGGGTGGCGATTGATGCAGTGCGCGGTAATCTTGAGGGTGAACGCCGTCCCGACGGGCTCATTTTTATGATGGACGCCTCTCACATAACAACGCATTTACACAATGTTCTACAAGCCAAAAATTACGGCCTGCCCATGGTGCTTGTCTTGAATATGATGGATATGGCAGCGCGGGACGGGATTGATATTGATGTCAATCAACTTGAAGCCCTGCTTGGCATTCCTGTGATTAGCTGTGTCGCCGTACGAGCCTCGGGCAGAGCACATTTGCTTGATTTCTTACAAGACTGGGCGGGGGATGTTCTCCACGGTTCAGCCGCCAAACCAGAACCAGAGGCCGACACACTCAAAGACTTGCAAGCCAAAGCACGTCAGATTACAGGCGGTGCTGTCAGCCGTATCGAGCAGGCCGAAACATTTACGCAACGCATTGATAAGATTGTATTACATCCAGTTTTTGGGATACTCATTTTGGCTGGACTCCTCGTATTCATGTTCCAAGCCGTTTACTGGTGGTCGGGGCCATTCATGGACGCGATTGAGGGTGGGTTTGCATGGTTGCAAGGACGAGTGGACGCAATTTTGCCCAATGGTTGGGTAAAATCACTTATATCTGACGGTATTATTGCTGGCGTTGGCAGCGTTCTCATCTTCTTGCCGCAAATCGTTATTCTTTTTGCATTTATCTTATTGCTCGAAGCATCAGGTTATATGGCGCGCGCGGCGTTTCTGGTTGATACGCTCATGGCCAAGGTCGGCCTAAATGGACGTGCATTTATTCCGCTTCTTTCAAGTTTTGCTTGCGCTATTCCTGGTATTATGGCGGCGCGCACGATTGAGCAGGAGCGTGACCGCCTAACGACGATACTCATCGCGCCGCTGATGACATGTGCCGCGCGCTGGCCCGTTTATATTATGATTATTGGCGCCTTTATTCCTAATACGAAGGTCGGCGTGTTGGGCTTGCAAGGGCTCGTCGCCTTTGGCCTCGTGGTCGTAGGGATCGTGTTTGCTATGATTATGGCGTTTATTTTCAAACGCACACTTATGAAAGGGGCGAAGTCGACGCTCTTGATTGAATTGCCGAGTTATAAAATGCCAGTCTTTAAAGACTACCTCATGGGTCTTTGGGAGCGGGCCAAGATTTTCATTAATCGCGCAGGCCGCATCATTTTACCCGCCTCCATTATTATTTGGTTCCTCGCAAGCTATCCGACAAAGGACGATGGTATTGCTGGCACATTTGCAGGTATGATTGGCGGGGTGATTGAACCGATTTTGAAACCTATCGGATTCAATCTCGAAATTGCTATCAGCCTTATCCCGGGTATGGCGGCGCGCGAAGTTGTCGTCGGTGCTCTCGCAACGATTTATGCTTTGGATAGCGAGGCCATTGACGGACCCATTCGTGAAGTCTTGCAAAACAGTTGGTCGCTTCCAACGGCACTGGCGTTCCTCGCGTGGTTTGTGTTCGCCCCACAATGCCTCTCGACGCTAGCGATAATGAAGAAAGAAACAAATGGCTGGAAATGGCCGTTATTTGCTTTCGCCTATCTCTTCGGGCTAGCTTATGTTGCGGCAGGTCTAACGTATCACACGGCGCGGGCGTTTGGTCTTTAGAAATAGACACGAAATATAGTCCCTATCCACAAAATAGCGTTCATTTGTGCTTACGCGGCGGGGCTAACCGTGTAGTTTGCGCGGGTATGGTGAATCAAGACGAGGGCATAATGGCCGAATTATCTAAATCCGAAGTTGAACACAAAGCGATGTCAGGCGCGATTAGCGCTCTGTCCATGGACGCTGTACAAAAAGCAAATTCTGGCCATCCTGGCATGCCCATGGGTATGGCGGATGTGGCGACAGTGTTGTTTTCAAAATTCCTAAAATTCGACCCTAAAGACCCGAATTGGCCGGACCGCGATAGATTTATCCTCTCAGCGGGGCACGGCTCCATGCTGATTTACTCATTGTTGCATTTAACAGGGTATAAAGACATGACGATGGAGCAGATTAAGAACTTCCGTCAGATTGGCTCTAATACGGCTGGGCACCCAGAATACGGTCACGCGGCAGGCATTGAGACAACGACAGGGCCTTTGGGTCAGGGCATTGCTAATGCGGTCGGCTTTGCAATTGCCGAGCGTCAAATGAATGCACGCTACGGCGATGAGCTTGTTGATCATCATACTTACGTGATTGCAGGTGATGGCTGCTTGATGGAAGGTATTTCACAAGAAGCGATTGCGCTTGCGGGTCATCTTAAACTTAACAAACTTATCGCGTTTTGGGATGATAACAATATCTCTATTGACGGCGAGATTGAGCTTTCCGATAGCACAGATCAACACAAGCGTTTCCAAGCTTCTGGCTGGAAGACCATTGCGGTTGACGGGCACAACCCACGGAAAGTCGCGAGTGCTATTCGCTCTGCGCAGAAGTCCGATAAGCCCACCATGATTGCGTGCAAGACGACGATCGGGAAGGGCGCGCCGACAAAAGCAGGCACAAACAAAGCTCATGGTTCGCCGCTCGGTGATGACGAAATTGCGGGCGTGCGCAAAGCGATTGGCTGGGAATACGGCCCGTTTGAAATTCCCGATGACGTATATAAGATGTGGGCGCGTTCAGGCCGCAAAGGTCGCCGGGCAAATAAGTTGTGGAAAGAAGTACTTAAGTCACACGTAAAAGCGGACGATTTCAACCGTGCCATTAAGGGTGAACTAAACGACGGATGGGAAGAAGACTTCCAAGCCTATAAAGATAGCCTTGCCAAAGAGCAGCCAAAGCTAGCTACGAGGGCCTCGTCTAATGGTGCGCTCAAGGTTTTGACGGCCTCTCTTACAGATATGATGTCTGGTTCTGCTGATCTCGAAGGCTCAAACAAAACACGTACGCCGTCAACCGTGCCAGATATCCAAGCTGGGCAATATGATGGCCGCTATGTCAATTACGGCATTCGTGAGCACGCCATGGGCGCCGCTATGAACGGGATGGCGCTGCACGGAGGGATATTGCCTTATGCAGGCACCTTCCTCGTTTTCGCGGATTATTGTCGTCCTGCCATTCGCTTATCTGCCTTGATGGGCACCAAGGTCATTTATGTCATGACACACGACTCAATTGGCGTCGGCGAAGACGGTCCGACTCACCAACCTGTAGAGCATGTGGCGTCTCTTCGCGCGATACCAGGGCTCTATACCTTCCGTCCTGCAGATGCGCTTGAGACGGCTGAGTGTTGGGAAATATCAGTCAAACATAATGGCCCCTCGCTTTTGGCCCTAACCCGTCAAGGCGTCCCCGCCGTGCGTGATGATGCGTCAAAGAATATGTGTGAACGCGGGGCCTACGTCATTCAGCCTGGAGAAGGCGCAGATGATATTGTGCTTCTCGCGAGCGGCTCAGAAGTTTCGCTTGCGCTTGAAGCGCATAAAGACCTTTCAGCGCAAGGGATATCTGCCCGCGTTGTTTCAGTGCCTTGCCTAGACCTGTTTTTAGAGCAGGGCGAAAATTACGTCCGTTCCGTGATTGGAAAGGACTTGCCTAAAATTGCGGTCGAAGCTGGTATTCGCCAAGGATGGAGCCCTCTGCTAAATCGCGAGGACGGCTTTATTGGCATGAGCACATTCGGTGCGTCTGGACCAGGTGGAGAACTCTTTGAGCACTTTGGGATAACGACGCAAGCTATTGTTTCTAAAGCAAAAGAGATACTGAACCGCTAATGCGCGAACTTCCAGGAGATGTGTTTGTCGGGGGTCAACTCGACATTGTTACGATGACCGCTTTGACCGAGCAAGGCGTGATGAGCTTTATTAATAATCGTCCTGATAATGAAGGTCATATGCAACCGAGTAGTGACAGCCTTGCGAAAGCGACCGCGGAGCTTGGCGTCGATTATCGTCATATCCCTATGGCGGGTGGTTTAACCTCGCACATTTTAGACGCTTCTATTGACGCTTACGCCAACTTGCCCCGCCCCATCATGGCGTTTTGTGCTAGCGGTATGCGCTCCGCCGCACTCTGGGCCTTTGCGCATGTCGATAAGTTAGGCGTAGACGACGTGATGACCGCAATATCTGAGGCCGGCTATGATCTAGAACAAATACGTCAACCGCTCATGCAGTTCAAAGAGGCACTGCCCAAAGACAGCTAAGCTCCGTTGGCGATTGCGCAAATTGTGTCGTTTTTCTAGATATTCTTGAATTGCTAACCATATGCTGACAGTTTGGGATTATGACTGAGGGATTAACCCAGACCACGACAAAGCCTGATGGGCGGATAGCGCAGCAATATAGCTGGCTTAAGGGCTACTCAGGTGGCGTATTTGGCGAAGATTTGGTGGCGGCGATTATCGTGACTATCCTGCTCGTTCCGCAATCGCTCGCCTATGCGCTGCTCGCAGGATTACCGCCACAAGCAGGTATTTACGCCAGTATTTTTCCAATCGCTGTTTACGCTCTACTCGGATCGTCTCGGCAGCTTTCCGTAGGTCCGACAGCTGTTGTGTCATTGATGACCGCTGCGGCTATTGCTGCGATTCCAGAAGGGCAGCGTCTAATCAGTGCCGCTGCACTCGCCTTAATGACGGGTGGGTTCATGCTTGTTTTTGGCCTGCTTAAGTCTGGCTTCATTATGAATTTTGTGTCGCGTCCCGTCGTGTCAGCTTATATTACAGGGGCGGGACTCCTTATTATCATCAGTCAGCTTAGACATATTTTTGGCGTACAGGCAGGCGGACAGACGGCACTAGAATTACTGCGTTCTCTTTTTTCTTCACTTTCTGAACGTCAATCTGTGGCGATAATTGTTGGCGGTGGCTCGGTTGCCGCACTCTGGAGTATTAAGAAATATATGGCTTATGGCCTTTATAAATTGGGGCTCAAACCAACAGTCGCCCGACTAGGTGCGCGTATCGCCCCGATTTTTGTTGTGCTTCTTTGTATAGGCTTAAGTGCGAGCCTAAATTTATCGGAGCAATATGGTCTGCGAGTTGTTGGCGATATTCCTGCGGGCTTGCCAAGTTTCACCCTCCCAGCGCTAAGCCTACCAGCCTATGAGGCCCTGATAATTCCGGCCCTCATTATCGCCGTCGTCGCTTTTGTGGATAGTATGACAATTGCACAAACGCTCGCTGCGAGATCACGTTCACGCACAGACGCAAACAAAGAACTTCTTGGTCTCGGCATCTCCAATTTCTTTTCAGGGATGACAGGCGGTTATCCCGTAAACGGAAGTTTGTCGCGGTCTGCGGTCAACTTTTCTGCGGGGGCGCAAACGCCAATTGCGGGAGTACTTGCGGCAATATTCATGGCTATGACGGCGCTGTTGTTTACACCTTACCTGACAGAGCTTCCGCTCGCGACACTTGCGGCCCTCATTATTGTGGCTTGTTTCTCTATGATGGAATTTGACAATATTTGGCGCACATGGGTCTATAGTCGCACGGACGGCATGACGGCTGTGGCGACGTTTTTAGCCGTGCTTTTACTCGGCGTACAATGGGGCGTGCTTGTAGGCGTCGTACTTGCTATGGCGCTGCATATTCGCGCGACCCTCAAACCGCATATGGCGCGAGTTGGGCGTTTCCCAGGGACAGAACATTACCGCGATGCAGAACGCTTTAATGTCGAAACGGATCCAGAAGTCGTCACACTCCGCATTGATGAGTCGCTTTATTATGCGAATGCGCGTTACCTTGAGGATAAAGTTGCGCGGCTGCTAATTGAGCATCCAGAGATGACTGACCTCATATTGATGTGTCCTGCAGTTAACAAGATTGACGCGAGTGCGCTCTCTAGCCTTCACGAAATCAATAAACGCCTGATGAGCGCAAATGTGAAACTACATATTTCCGAATTGCATAGCCATGTTCGCGAGCGTCTCCACCGCTCAAACTTTATCGATGCGCTGTCAGGACAGATATTCCTCTCGCAACACGAAGCTATTGAGGCACTGCGTCCTGAACCAGATTGGTCGCAGTTTTCGGATCATATCGACATTCACTAGTCGCGCGACGTGCTGGCGCACTCGTCCTTGAGGCATAGTGGTCGTAATCTCCTTGCTCAATGCAGTCACGCTTGTTATGGATGAGGGGAATAGTAGGCGGCGCAAGGCTGCGACCCTACACCTTGAAAGTAAGAACATGCCGGATACTGAACCTTCCGGACCTCATCCTGTACCGTCTGGGCCAGATGAGACTCGGGCGCAACGGCGCGGCCCTCGTCAGATACCGTATTCACGGGACAGGTCGCGCGGGCGAAAGCCAAAAACCTATGCGGCCCTTGATTTGGGGACCAATAATTGCCGTTTGCTTATCGCTAAGCCTGCGGGTGAAGGTTTTCAAGTTGTTGATAGCTATTCCAAAGTAGTGCGTCTTGGCAAAGGCCTTTCTGCGACAGGACGCCTATCTGATGAAAGTATATCTCTTGCCGTAGAGGCAATTGGTGTCTGCGGCCGCAAGATGAAGTCAAAGCATGTTCGGCGTTGGCGCTGTGTTGCGACTCAGGCCTGCCGCCAGGCAAGCAACGGCGAAGAATTCTTAAAACGCGTCAAACACGAAACAGGTGTCTCACTTGAGATTATCTCGGCCCGCGTCGAAGCGCGTCTGGCAGTTATGGGGTGCCTCAACCTGATTGATATGAATAAAGACGTTGCGCTCGTTATAGACATTGGTGGCGGCTCAACAGAACTGAGTTGGGTCGACGTAAGGCGTTTGCGCGACCCAGAGGGCGTCATTCGCGTCCACCGCCCGCCGATTAGCGCATGGGCGTCTTTACCTGTGGGTGTTGTGACCTTATCAGAGCAAATTCCAGAGCATGAAGACCGTGCGGTCTGGTATGAGGATATGAAAAATCGCGTCCGAGAATGCATCGCAGAGGCGGGATGCAGCACACGATTTACGAACGTTTTCAAGGCAGGTCGCGGCCACCTCATTGGCACGTCTGGCACGATCACCTCGCTCGCAGGTATTCATTTGAAGCTACCTTATTATCAGCGTGATAAAGTTGATGGCCTCTGGATGCCGACAAAATCGGCAGTAGATATTGCGCGTGAGATGGCATCGCGAGATTTTGAAGGGCGGGCCCGTGAACCTTCTATTGGCCCTGACCGCGCCAGGCTTCTTGTTGCGGGCTGTGCCATTACGGACGTAATATGCGAGATGTGGCCGTCCGAGCGTGTACGTGTGGCCGACAGAGGTCTACGTGAAGGCATGTTGATGGGCCTTATGCAGCAAAGCCAGAAGCTGAGTTTTTCAAAGCACCCTCAATCAAGCGATCTGGGCAATGGTCATTCGCAGGCGGAGGCGGATAATGTCTGATACGCCTAAAACCCCTCGCGCGTCTCAACCGCAAAACCGCAAGCCGCGTCGTATGTCAGGGGGCAAACCAGACGGGCCTAAGAGGGACCGTAAAACGGCGCCCAAAGCAGAGGACAGCGCAACACGCCTCATGCACCGTAAGGTCAAAACAGCGCGCGGTCGCAAAATCGGGTCTAAGCTCTGGTTAGAACGCCAGATAAACGATCCTTATGTCAAAAAAGCGCAAGAGATGGGCTACCGCTCCCGTGCCGCCTTTAAACTCGAAGAGCTAAATGATAAATTCAGGCTTATTAGACCAGGGAGCCTCGTGGTTGACCTCGGCTGTGCGCCAGGGGGCTGGGTACAAGTTGCTATGGGGCTAGGCGCAGAACGTGTGGTCGGCATTGATGTCCTGCCCGTTGAACTCATCGCCGGTAGCGAACTTTTAAAGATGGACTTCATGGACGATGAGGCGCCTGCCGCTATCAAAGCCTTGCTGGGTCGCGCACCAGACATAGTTCTTTCAGATTTAGCGGCGAATACAACAGGGCATAGGCAAACGGATCACTTGAAAACCGTGGCACTTGTCGATGCAGCCGCCCATTTTGCGATGGAAACACTGAAACCTGGCGGTCATTTTGTGACGAAAGTATTCCAAGGCGGCGCGGAGAAAACGTTGCTAGATACGTTAAAAGAGAATTTCAAAACCGTACGGCATGCCAAACCTAAATCAAGTCGCAAGGGGAGCCCTGAAATATACCTCGTCGCCCTAGGATTTAAAGGTTATCATACCCACTAAATCTTGAAACATTGCTGCAATTAACCCTGATTTAACCTTTGCGCTATCACGCCATCTCTGATAGTTCCCGCTTGCAAAAGCGATAGGAGACTCCGATGGAGATTCGTGAAGGCCTTACCTTCGATGATGTACTTTTGCAGCCCCGTGCATCCAATATTCTGCCCGCCGATGCGAGCCTAAATACGCGGTTGACGCGCGGCATCAATATCAATGTGCCGCTTGTCTCCGCAGCGATGGATACAGTCACCGAAGCGCCGCTCGCAATTGTCATGGCGCAGACGGGCGGTATTGGTGTTATCCACCGCAATTTGTCTATTGAAGAGCAGGCCGAAGAAGTCCGCAAAGTGAAGCGTTTTGAGTCGGGCATGGTGGTAAATCCTGTCACGATTGACCCAGACGCAACTCGTGCAGATCTCAAAGAGATTGGCGAACGCTATAATATCTCTGGCATTCCTGTGGTCGAAAAAGATGGTAAGCTTGTCGGAATTGTTACGAACCGCGACGTGCGGTTTGCGACAGACCCTAAAGAGCTCGTTCGCAATCTCATGACGACGAAACTTGTGACCGTGAAAGAGGGCGTCTCTGAGAAGGAAGCGCGCGCGCTTTTGCATACGCATCGCATTGAAAGGCTTCTTGTTGTAGACGATAAATTTCGTTGCGTGGGCCTCATCACCGTCAAAGATATGGATAAAGCTTTGAGTGCACCAAATGCGTGTAAGGATGAACATGGCCGATTGCGCGTTGCCGCCGCGTCAACGGTCGGTGATACAGGCTATGAGCGCTGCGAAGCATTAATTGAAGCAGGTGTTGACGCTCTCGTCATCGATACGGCACATGGTCACTCCATCAAAGTCATTGAGCAGGTGAAGCGCATCAAAAAAGCTTACCCCAACCAGCAAGTCATAGCGGGTAATATCGCTACGGAAGAGGCAGCTATTGCTCTTATCGAAGCGGGTGCAGACGCGCTAAAGGTCGGTATCGGTCCGGGATCTATCTGCACGACGCGTATCGTTGCGGGTGTCGGTGTACCGCAGCTCACAGCGATTTTTGATGTGTGCAAAGCAGCCAAGGAAGCGGGTGTACCCGTCATCGCAGACGGCGGTATTAAATACTCTGGCGACATGGCTAAAGCTCTCGCCGCAGGCGCCGAGTCGACCATGGTTGGCTCACTCCTTGCGGGTGCCGAAGAAACGCCGGGTGAAGTTTTCCTATACCAAGGGCGGTCTTATAAGTCCTATCGCGGTATGGGGAGTGTGACGGCTATGGCGCGTGGGTCAGCGGATCGCTATTTCCAAAAGGAAGTCTCAGATTCCATGAAGCTCGTGCCAGAAGGTATTGAAGGTCGCGTCGCCTATAAGGGCCCTGCAGGCCCAATTTTGCACCAACTCCTCGGCGGTGTGCGCGCGACGATGGGCTATACAGGTTCCGCCACGATTGAAAAATTACACGCCAATGCGAGTTTTGTGCGCATCACGAACGCTGGTCTCCGCGAAAGCCACGTCCATGACGTTGCCATGACCCGCGAGGCTCCAAATTATAGTATGCCGAGCTAGGACGAGATAATGGACGCAACCGCACTTTATTGGCCGATGTTCACCCAAATCGGGTTGAGCCTAGTCGTTCTCTTCTGGCTTGCCTATTCGCGCATAGGCCGAATTGCCAAGTACGGCCTACCAGAAATTCGCAAAACAGGGTTTCCCGTGCACGTCAATAACGCCTCTGACAATTTTAAAAACCAGTTTGAAGTGCCCGTGCTTTTTTACGCGCTTTGTTTTTTCTTCATCGTCTCAGGCGAAGTCACAGCTATTGTCTTAGCTTTGGCTTGGGTCTTTGCAATTGGTCGGGTTCTTCACGCGCTTATTCAACTCACAAAAAACATCATCTTTCCATATAGGTTTGGCGTATTCCTCATCACAGCACTGTCCATTGTGGCTTTGTTTGTCGTCGCCTTACTTCAATTGGCAGCACTGTGAGATTAGGCGGACGCATATCAGCGGCGATTGAGGTTTACGCGGACGTCACTGAACGCCGCACGCCTGTCTCTC